>CAZYDB010000016.1:28425-29316 GCA_964645995.1 uncultured Roseivirgaceae bacterium | reverse complement strand
TTTTTCAGCTTCTCACCCGTACCTTCTTTCAGCTGGTTCAGCGCATCGTTAGAAAGCACATTTTGCACCTGCTTCACCAAGGTGAGGCGTATTTCAGCTAAAATACGGCGCGCCACGGCTGCCGGGCTTTGCTCTTTCTCTTTGCCAATATCGTTTAGCGTAATAGTCGGTAATGTGAGGCTGGTAGAAGCACCAAAAGGCAAGCCTTCCGCACCTACACGTACCTTAGCCTTTTCGAGTGAGAAAAACTCAATCACCACATCTTTCTTTTTCCCATCATCGGCTTTAGCAGGCTCAGCCTTAGCCGTTTCTGTTGCTTCAGCCGCATCGGTTTCACCTTTTTTCATGCCGGCAAGCAGGGCATCCAGCGCATTTTTCATGTCCTTTTTGCCGGGTTCTGCGTATGGATTTTCAGTATCATCAATCCTTCCTGCATATTGCAGTTTCCTGTTTTCACCAAAAATAAATACATGAGGAGTAGCTACAGGACCAAATGATATGGATGCTTCCTGCGTTTCTCCATCATAAAGATAGGGAAAGTTATAGTTTTTATCCTCTGCCCTGATTTTCATGTCTTCCAGGTCGTCACCCATATCTGAATAGCCGAGTTCGGCGAGACTTATAGCTCCGGGGCTATTGGGTGATATGGCAACGAAACCAACGCCTTTGGTTTTGTAATTTTCAACCATGCTGATTAGCCTATCTTCATAGGCCTGGGCAGTCGGGCAGTGATTGCAGCTAAAAATAACCACAAGTAATTTATATTGATCAAAATCGCTTAGGGAATAGTTTTTACCATCGACTCCCGGCAGATTAAAATCAGGGGCTTCCTCTCCGATTTCAAGGGTTTTTACATCAGGTTGCCCATAGGAAAATCCCATAAGCAGGAGA
>CAZYDB010000016.1:15492-28415 GCA_964645995.1 uncultured Roseivirgaceae bacterium | reverse complement strand
CAATTGATAAAAGTATCCGGATTATATTCATGGTTTCTTTATTTGTTTTTTCTGTTATATGGACGTTTTGAAAGTTAAAATATAAAACTTTTTTCTTAAACTTATATGAGATGGGCGGAATACTTGTTCTTTGAAAAAATTAAAATAATTCCTTCTATCAGTAGATTTGGAGTATCATTCTCCGGAGGGCTTTTTGCCAACACCCAATTGTTTCATTCTTTTTAGTTCGTGTTCCTGCAGAAAACGCCATTTTCCTCTTGGCAGGTCTTTCTTGGTTAGAAAGGCGTACATCACCCGGTCAAGCTTCATGATCCTGTAACCCAATGATTCAAAGATCCGTCTTACGATCCTGTTCCTTCCGCTGTGGATCTCGATGCCAAGGGTTTTCCTGTCTTCTGAAACAATAGCCAACTCATCCGGCTTAATAGGACCATCATCGAGTTCCAATCCCTGCTGAATGTTTAGAAAATCTTCTTCGTCGAGGGGTTTGTCTATCTGTACCTCATAGATCTTCTTAATATTATAGGAAGGGTGTGATAATCTCTCTGCCAGTTCTCCATCATTTGTTAACAAGAGAAGGCCTGTAGTATTTCGATCCAGCCTTCCCACCGGGTAAACCCTTTGATCAATATGCTTATGAATAATATCGAGTACTGTTGTCCTGTTCTGAGGGTCCTTTGCCGTAGTAATATGATCTTTGGGTTTGTTCAGGAGGATATATACATATTTCTCTTTTCTGAGAACCTCTCCTTTATAGGTTATTTTATCATTTGGGTTAACCTTGTATCCCAACTCGGTGATTACCTTGCCATTCACCTTTATCTTGCCGGAAGCAATAAGTGCGTCAGCTTCTCTTCTTGAGCACACTCCGGCATGGGCAATGTATTTATTCAGCCGGATTGAGGGGTCTTTTTTCGTCTTTGAGAGGGATTTGTCTTTAAGAAAATCATATTCAGGAACGAGGACCTTCATTTTCTTCCTGGCAGGATCAGGAGCACCACGGCGGTTATCCTTTTTTTTTCGTGGTTTCATTATAGAGGTTTAGTTAAAATAGCTGATTATTCTCCGGTTGTATCTTCTCCGATGGCATTTTCATCAGCTTTGAAATCTTTGGGTGTGGGCAGGTCATTCAAGTTATTGATCCCAAAGTATTCCATAAACTTTTCACTTGTTCCATAGAGAATGGGCCTGCCGATGCTTTCGGCCTTTCCCTTGATCTCAATGAGTTCTTTTTCAAGAAGTTTTTGCGTCGTATAGTCACAATTCACGCCCCTGATCTGTTCTATCTGTGATTTTGTGACCGGTTGTTTATAGGCGATTATGGCCAGGGTTTCCAGTGAAGAATTAGATAGTCTTTTCTTTGACAGTTGTTTTAAGAGGATTCCAATACTTGTCTGATAGGCGGGTTTGGTAAGAAATTGATATCCTCCGCCCGAATGCTCAACCTGAAATGGATAATCCTCTCCCGAATATTTTTCCAGAAGCTTTTCAATGGCATCATATATATCCTTTTCAGGAACTTCCGCATCGAACATTTCAACCAGACAACCTTTGATCTCCTCTTTTTTAATTGGCTTATGAGAGGCAAATATCAGTGCTTCAATATGATTGGAAAGAAAATCCAATTAGTTATTCTTGGATAATTTAGCTTCGATTGAATGCATAGTATGGGGTACCGCTCTCAGGCGCTCCTTGCTGATCAGTTTGCCGGTATCAACACATACCCCATAGGTCCCGTTTTTAATTCGTATCAAAGCATTCTCCAGGTTGTTAATAAATTTTTGCTGACGAGCGGCCAGCTGACTTAAACTTTCTTTTTCCATAGTGTCTGCACCATCTTCGAGTAGCTTAGAGGTCCCTGAAGTGTTGTCAGTGCCACTGTCGTTACTTCTGCTCAATGTTTCTTTGATGTAGTTAAGTTCTTTTTTGGCTTTTTCCATCTTCTCCATGATGAGGCCTTCAAATTCTTTTAGTTCCTCATCGGAATACTTCTTTTTGTCTTCCTTGCTCATAATCTTAGCTTTTTAGTATAACTTACTTGTTATGCTCTTAAAAGGTTTAATAAAACCACCTTATTTTTGTGAGTCGCAAATTTGTGAATTTATTTAATCATAAAAAAATGAAATATTCAAATATTCGTCATAATAATAAGATAACGTTAGGGAATCTTATTATGTTTTACCTTTCCGGCATCACTTTTTTGGCCTTTTTTTTACAATTAAATGAAGGGGCAAAGGCTCAGAATAGTCATTCTGCATTGAGTCCGGTTACCATTGTTGTTCATGGTGGTGCCGGCACGATCAGAAAGGGAGATATGACGGCTGCAATGGAGCAGGCCTACCGGGAAAAATTAACAGAAGCCCTTGATGCCGGCTATGGATTGCTGGAATCAGGCGGTTCTTCTATCGAAGCCGTTATCGTTGCAATTAAGCTCCTGGAGGATTCTCCCCTTTTTAATGCCGGCAAGGGATCTGTTTTTACCCATGAGGGCACCAATGAAATGGATGCTTCCCTTATGGAAGGCCGGTCGCTTCAGGCAGGGGCTGTTGCCGGTGTTACGGTGGTCCGTAACCCGATAACTGCGGCCCGGGCGGTTATGGAAAACAGTCCCCATGTTCTTCTTACCGGAAGGGGGGCTGAAGATTTTGCACGGTTGCAGGGACTTGAAATAGTAGACCCCGACTATTTCTACTCAAAAAGACGGTATCGACAATTGCAAAACATCCTTGATCAGGAGAAGGACGGATCTTATAATCAGGAAGCAGTTCCCGGGCATAAGTTCGGGACCGTTGGTGTTGTAGCCCTTGACGAACGAGGCAACCTGGCGGCAGGCACCTCTACCGGGGGCATGACCAATAAGAAGTATGGGAGGGTTGGTGATTCACCGGTTATTGGGGCAGGGACATATGCTGATAATCGCAGTTGTGCTGTTTCTTCTACCGGTCATGGTGAATATTTCATTCGAAAGGTTGTGGCTTACGATATAGCGGCGAAGATGAAGTATGCCGGAATGAGTGTTGAAGAAGCAGCAGTTGCTACAATTGAAGGGGATCTTACCAGGATGGGAGGTACCGGTGGCGTGATTTGCCTGGACCGGGAAGGTAATGTAGCCATGGTTTTCAATACCGAAGGAATGTACCGGGGTTACCGCAAAAAAGGAGAAGAGGCGAACGTATTTATCTACAGGTGATCTAATCGGCATAACTCACGGCGCATTTTTCCTTAAAGGTAAAATATTCCCCTTCAGTATTATATATCTCCATATAGACTATAAAATACCCTGTACTCACCGGCTGGCCGGCCTGATCGCGCCCATCCCATTTAATTTGGCCGTTAACTCCTAATGTCCTGTTCTTAAGCAGAATATAAACCTGCTGGCCCAGTGCGTTATAAATAAAAATATTGCCTGCATAACCGGGCTTTGGCATGGTATAGTCAATAATCAACTCATCACGTAACCCATCACCGTCCGGCGTTATGATAGCAGGTGTCAGAGATATGAAATGATTTTCTTTCTCTGAGGACAGGGTGTTTGAATTCCGCGAAGTGGGTGTACCATAGCCGGATATTGCTGATGCTGATCGCCAGGTTCCCGGGTTGTTTGAAGGGAGATCCGGAGAAATTCTTTCAAGTGTTACCCCTTCATCATTCCGGATGACTGGGTTATGGTAACTACTGCTATAGGACACTTCATCAAAAACATTTGATTCGGAGTCAAGTAGCATAATATTCCCAAACTGATCTGGAAGGGCAGGCATTTTCTGAATACCGATAATTTTTTTTCGATCGCTTTGCGGAAAGTCAGCGATCAGTTTATCTGCATCCCGGGTTATTACTGTCCAGGAATGCGGGTTCAGCAAAATAAGGTCCTGGCTGATGGTATACATGGTAATTTGACCGATATCGTTACGGTTTCCCAGTTTATACCCACTGAATTGCAGAAATTTGGATGACCGATTATAAATCTCAACCCAATCCACACCTCCGGGTCTGGGATTGAACATTATTTCATTGATCACAATATCTCCACTATCCGCCTCGGATGGCAGTTGAAAGGGTAGTGAATTGGCATCCGGAAGTATACGATTACCAACGCAATCCTTTACATCCGAAATGGCGATTTCATAGGGTTGATGGGCAACAAGTTTCCGGTCGGGGATGATGGTCAACTCATCGTATCGGAAAGGATTGAAAAACAAATCTTTTACACCAATACCTCCTGTAAGACCGATATGAATATCTGCCGCACTGCAGGGGTGAAGTTTTTCCGAAAAAAATACTTTTATCATATCCGGCTCCCCTGCGATCACCCGGTCAATTTCTGGCCTCCTTTTGTCGGGATTGTCATCACTTACACCATTCTTCTCTGCCGGTGTTCCTCCCAGCGGATGACTGGAAGCCCGCCAGTTACCTGCTTCCCCACAAGGGTTTCTGAGATCGATCATCTCCAGCGAATAACCTCCCTCGGACTTTTCAAGGTCATGATACCATTTTTTTGAATACTCTATTGAAAAGATAAGGCTCCCCTCGGGATTAAACAGGGCCATCGTTTGTCCGTCATTTAATAACCCGGGGAACGGTTTCATGCCGATCAGGTTTTTTATTCCGTAAAACATGCCTGTTTTTGATAAAGGACATAGTAGATAGTATGTATGCGGGAATAGCAGGAAAGGGTCAAATACGATTGTATTTTTATCAGTTATTAACTCCGACCCATTGAATTCTATTAGTGAAGAAGTGTTGTTATAGATCTCTATATATTCACTTTGAGGCAGGCCGGCGGTGGGATCTTCATCAACCATTAGTTCAGTGATAAGTAGATCATTAAATAGCGGCTTTTTCCCGGATCCCCAGACCAGTGAAGTATCGGGCATGGGGTTGCCAGAACAATCAGTAAATCCGGTGATGTATACTTCATAGGGGATACCGGGATTTACCGGATCAGCCAGGATGATCATCATGCGGTCATGATCAGGAGTATTTGTCAGTAAAGATGATATCTGCAGCCGCGGGTTAAAAAGTAAATGGCTCGGTTTAAGGGCGGATCGATAATCAAGCGGTTCTGAAAAAACAAATGCGAGGGTATCCTGGTTAACCAGCTGCATTCCAGTTATAGTGGGAGCTATGGTATCCGGAGTTTCCCGGAAATTTGAATTTTCCTTTCCGGGTGTTCCACCGGATGGATCAGATGAGACGTTCCAGTTATATTTTCCTTTACACGTGAGTCGGGGATTGACAAGTTCTATGCTCCACCCACCCATTCTTTTATCAGGATCACTGATGATAGCTGGCGAATAATAGAAGGCATCTGCTATGTTGTTGTCCTGATCAGTAAGCAAGACCATTTCTCCCGCATTATTAAGGACATCCCAATTAGCGATTCCGGCAACCAGGCCAAAGGGCAGAAAGCTTTGGATATCAGCTTTTCTACAGAGAATAAGATACTGGCCGGGGAGGATTGAAATATCGGGGATCAGGGCATCGTTGATCTTCCAGCGGTCAAGATTCACAGCATTCAAACCTCTGTTAAATAATTCCAGGTATTCGGCTTGTGGTAACCCAACCACCGGGGAAGGATCAAACATGATCTCATTTATGACGAGGTCATACATGCCCGTTTCCGCCATAAGGGTATCAGGGTCTGCCCAGACCTGTGGTTGTGCTTTCAGGCAGGATAAACACATTATTATTCCCAGAAAGGGCATTAAGCTGGTTGAAACAATTAATCGCATAACTATTATTCAATTTAATAAAAATGAAGAATATATGTGCTAATTTTGGAGTAATTATTCATAATTTTTAATAGTATGATAAAATTAGCTGTTGTCGGAGCTACAGGGCTTGTGGGTTCTGAAATTTTAACCGTCATTAAAGAGAGAAATTTTGTTTTCGATGAATTATTACTGGTTGCTTCTGAACGGTCAGCAGGTAAAATAATATCATTCAACGGGAAAGACCATAAGGTGATCGGCATGCAGGATGCTGTCCACCAAAAACCTGATATCGCCATTTTTTCTGCCGGGGGCGGTACATCACTTGAATGGGCTCCCAGGTTTGCTGAAGTGGGTACTTTTGTGATAGATAATTCATCAGCATGGCGCATGAGCCCTGAGCATAAGCTTGTGGTGCCTGAGATCAACGGTTCAGTAATCACCCGTTCCGATAAAATTATTGCCAATCCCAATTGTTCAACTATACAAATGGTGCTTGCATTATTTGGGCTTCATTCCAGATACCGTCTCAGCCGTATCGTTGTGTCAACTTATCAGTCGGTGACCGGATCCGGTAAAAAAGCCGTCGACCAGTTGATGGATGAAAGAGAAGGCAAGGAGGGGCCAATGGCCTATCCTTATAAAATCGACCTCAATGTATTGCCTCATATTGATGTATTCCTGGAAAATGGTTACACCAAGGAAGAAATGAAGATGGTCAATGAAACGAAAAAGATCTTTGGTGATGATACGATCAGGGTGACCTCCACTACCGTCAGGATACCAACGATCGGAGGACATTCGGAAGCGGTTAACGTTGAGTTTCATGAGGAGTATGAATTAGAGGAGGTAAGAAAGATATTGAAAAACACACCCGGTGTTGTTGTACAGGATGATCCGGCGAACAATTTATACCCGATGCCAATTCATGCTCATGGCAAAGATGAAGTATTTGTCGGCCGGATAAGGCGTGATGATACCCAGCCAAAATCTTTGAATTTATGGATTGTCGCAGATAATTTAAGAAAAGGTGCGGCGACAAATGCTGTTCAGATCGCCGAATATCTCGTAAAACATAATTTTATTGATTGACCCCTTTGCAATAGACGAATATCTGATCCGGATTATCCGTGACGCCTCTGAAGAAGATCCTTTTGAGTTATCACTGAAACTGCAGAACTATCCGGAGGATAAACGACGGTTTATTGCTGAGCAGGTACGTGCCAGGCAGAAAGCCCGTTATAAGATTCCCTCCTTTTATTCCCACAGCGATATTCTATACCCCCCCGTAATCTCGGTAGAACAGGCTTCTTCAGAATTCACTGCTTCCTATAAATCCCGCCTCCTGGATAAAGGTATTGTTATCGATATGACCGGAGGTATGGGTGTAGATGCATATTTTCTTTCTACACAAGCTGACGGGATGATCTATCTGGAGAAAGAAAAAGCACTTGCTGATATCGCTGAGCATAATTTCAGGGTTTTAAATGCCGGCAAGATACAGGTGATCTGCCAGGATAGTCTCCGGTTTATCGAGCAATATTCCGGAAAAGCGGATTATATCTTCCTTGACCCTTCGAGAAGGGTGGGCCAGCAGCGTTTTTTTAAACTGGAAGAATCTGATCCTGATGTGTTGAGGATAAAGGATCTTTTACTGGACAAAGCGCAGCAGGTAATGATCAAATTATCACCATTTCTTGACATTTCCTATCTTCTTGATCAATTCAGGGAGGTTGCCGAGCTGCATGTGGTAGCTAGAGAGCGGGAATGTAAGGAGATCCTCCTTCTGTTGAACCGTGAAGCTGTAGATAAGGAAACTTCCATTATTACCTGTGCTGAGGAAGGCCAACTCCAGCAAATATACTCTTCTTCCACCGCTGATGAGAACAACAAATGCCGGTTTCAGGATCCGGAAGGTTTTCTATATGACCCGAATGTGGCCATCAGAAAGGCCGGTTTGTTCCGGTCTTTATGTCATCATTTCAGCCTATCAAAGATAGCTCCTAACAGCCATCTCTACACCAGCGACCAGCTGATACAGGGTTTTCCGGGACGGGCTTTCAAAATAATAAATCTTTTCGGATTTCATGAGTTTTATAGAAACAGACCAGTTAACCATGCGGTGATTAGTATTCGTAATTTTCCTTACGGCGTTGCAGCGATTCGGGAAAAATCCGGTATAATCGAAGGGGATGAATGGTATATATTCGGCACACGAAAACAGGATAATACTCCGGTTTTTATTCAGGCTCAGCGGATATATTAGTTTCAAGTATTCATATTTTTTATTAATCATATATTTAGCTTATAATGTCAATCGTTTGTTTTAATAGAAGCCTTGAAATGTACCATGAAAATGTGATTGTCAGGGGTTAGTTATTCAATTTAAATAACTCATATATAGTATGTTATGGAATGATATTTCTAACCTTTCAAATGTAATACATGAAAATTCGGGGTTAATAATTCTTGTTAAAAAGAGCCCAGACTACAATTTCTTTTAAAAACAATGTAATTTTGAATTTCAGTTAGATTTAATAAAAAATATAATGATAGGTTTACTCACCAAGGGAATAACTAAGATTTTCGGCACCAAATCGGAGAGAGATATAAAGGAGGTAATGCCCTATGTGGAAAAGGCTAATCTGGAATTTGAGAAGCTGCAGGATATCAGTCATGATGACCTTCGCCGGAAGACGGAGGAACTTAAGCTGAAAATCAGCGACCGTCTTGCGGAAATAGATACCCGGATGCAGGATCTTCACAAGCAGGTTGATGAGGATGAGAGTCTCACTATACAAGCCAAAGAAGATATTTTCAATGAGATCGACAAGTTGGAAGAGGACCGCAATACACAGTTGGAAGAAGTTTTGCTGGACATCCTTCCGGAGGCTTTTGCGGTTGTAAAGGAAACCGCCCGCCGGTTCAAAGCCAATGAAACGATCACTGTAAAAGCTTCGATGTATGATAAGACCTATGCGGCTACTCATGAGCATGTCAGGATTGAAGGGGGAAAGGCGATCTGGCATAACCGCTGGATGGCTGCCGGCAATGAGGTTACGTGGGATATGGTTCATTATGATGTGCAGTTGGTTGGTGGTGTTGTATTGCATAAGGGTAAGATAGCTGAGATGGCGACCGGTGAAGGTAAAACGCTGGTAGCTACCCTGCCGGCATTCCTTAATTCCCTGGCAAGGCGTGGTGTACACATAGTTACGGTAAATGATTACCTGGCCAGAAGGGATTCCGAGTGGATGGGTCCTATCTTTGAATTTCATGGGTTGAGGGTTGATTGTATTGATAAACATCAGCCTAATTCCGAGGACAGGCGAAAGGCTTACCTGGCGGATGTTACTTATGGTACCAATAATGAATTCGGGTTTGATTATCTACGGGATAATATGTCGCGTGAGACGGATGACCTGGTACAACGCAAACATCATTATGCCATGGTCGATGAAGTGGATTCTGTACTTGTAGACGATGCGCGTACACCACTCATCATTTCGGGGCCGATACCCCGTGGAGACGAACACGAGTTTTATGATCTGAAGCCGAGGGTACAGAAACTGGTGGATGCTCAGCGCAAACTTGTTTCAGACCTTTTGATCCAATCCAAGAAATTAATTAATGAAAACAGTGAAAAGGATGGGGGGCTTGCCTTGCTTCGGTGTCACAGGGGGCTGCCCAAGCATAAACCATTGATAAAATTTCTGAGTGAAACAGGGAAAAGGCATGTTTTACAAAAAACAGAGAATTATTACCTGCAGGACAATGCCAAGCTGATGCCTGAGGTGGATAAAGAAATGTATTTTACTATTGAAGAAAGGAATAACAGTATTGAGTTGACTGACAAGGGTCTGGATCTCTTAACAAAGGAAGATGAAGACACTTCATTTTTCATCATGCCTGATATTGGCCAGGCTATTGCAGAGCTCGAGAATGACGAGTCGCTTTCAGATACAGATCGACTTGTAAAAAAGGAAGAGCTTATTAAGGACTATTCCGAAAAGTCAAAGCGAATTCATAGTATCAACCAGCTTTTGAAAGCCTATACTTTGTTTGAGCGTGATACCGAATACATACTGGTGGATGGCAAAGTAAAGATCGTAGACGAGCAAACCGGCCGTGTATTGGAAGGCCGGCGCTATTCTGATGGCTTACACCAGGCTATTGAAGCCAAGGAGAATGTTAAAGTGGAAGATGCCACGCAGACTTATGCTACTGTTACCTTACAGAATTATTTCAGAATGTATCATAAGCTGGCAGGTATGACGGGTACGGCGGAGACAGAAGCCGGTGAATTGTGGGAGATCTACAAACTTGATGTAGTGGTAATCCCCACGAATGAGCCAGTGGTGCGCGATGACCGCGAGGATATGGTTTTCAAGACAGTCAGGGAGAAATTCAATGCTGTTATTAACGAGATAGTCGATCTCACGCAAAAAGGAAGACCTGTTCTTGTCGGAACTACTTCTGTTGAGATCTCAGAAGTTGTCAGCCGTATGCTGAGCATGAAGAAGATCAACCACCAGGTATTAAATGCCAAACAGCACCAGAGGGAGGCTGAGGTCGTGGCTTTTGCCGGCAAGCCCGGAACCGTGACCATAGCTACCAACATGGCCGGCCGGGGTACGGATATTAAACTGACACCCGAATCGCGGGCGGCCGGGGGGTTGGCGATCATTGGAACGGAAAGGCATGAGTCCCGGCGGGTGGACCGGCAGCTCAGGGGTCGATCCGGCCGGCAGGGCGATCCTGGTTCCTCACAATTTTTTGTTTCCCTGGAAGACAATCTCATGCGTCTTTTTGGATCCGAGAGGATAGCTAAGATCATGGACAGGCTTGGTTTGCAGGAAGGAGAGGTGATCCAGCATTCCATGGTAACCAAATCGATAGAAAGAGCGCAGAAAAAGGTAGAGGAAAACAACTTCGCCATCAGAAAACGGCTGCTTGAATATGATGATGTAATGAATTCACAGCGGGAGGTTATTTACAAAAGGAGAAGAAATGCCTTGTTTGGCGAACGGCTTCAGGTCGATATTATGAATATGATCTATGATACGGCTGAAGATCTGATCATGAATTCAAAGGGCAGTGAAGATTATGATGGCCTCAAGCTTAATTGCATAAGTATCTTAGGGATGGATTTCCAGATCAGCCCCGAAGAATTCGGGCAGATGGATGAGGAAGCGCTGGTATCCAGGTTGTATGACGATGTTTTCAAGCATTATAACGAAAAGAATGAGGCAATCCGTACCCGGGCGCTTCCAATTATCAAGGACATATTTAAAACCCGGGGCGCTACTGTAGAAGATATTCTTGTGCCATTTACTGACGGTACCAAACAGATCGGAGTGGCTTCAAATCTTAACCGTAATATTGAAACTGATTGTAAGTTTCTGATTCTGTCATTGGAAAAGATGGCTGCTCTGGCGATTATTGATAACGCCTGGAAGGAGCATCTGAGAGAAATGGACGATCTTAAACAGTCCGTTCAAAATGCTGTCTATGAACAGAAAGATCCACTTTTGATCTATAAGTTTGAAGCCTTCGAGTTATTTAAACAGCTTGTTCACCGTGTGAATGAAGAGACGATTGCCTTTTTAATGAAAGCCACTATTCCTGTGGAAGAGCCGGATGAGTTACAGGAGGCCCGCCGCATGAGAAGAGCCAAACAGACTTTGAAAGAAACGAAAGAAGAATCACGATCGGCGCTGGAGGGACCTCAGGCGGATTCAAAAACGAGACCACCGGTAGAAAAAATGGCCCCTGTGAAATCTGATAAGGTAGTAGGCAGAAACGAACGTGTTAATGTTCAGTATATGGATGGACGTGTATTGAAGGATGTTAAGTTTAAAAAGGTTGAAGAAGATATTAAAACCAACAAATGTGTAATTATTGACTGATTAAATATGTCTGCAAGATATCTGTTTATATCCATTATATTAATCATTGTTTATGCCTGCGCCCCCAAAACAGTAAAAGTTGCGAAGGAAGAAACGTATGAGGAAGATCTTTCCTTCACAATCCCCGAGGTAGACCCTTACGAAAGTCCGGTCAGCCTGCCGGAAATTAAATCCCCGGCTATCTTCAGGGAACCCTCTGAAGATATTACGATGGAGCTGGATAGCCTGCTTGACAGTATAGCTGTCGTTAATCGCCAGACCCCCTATTATCAGTATACTGTTCTCGTACATAATTCAAATTCGCGCCAGGCTGCGGACGAAGCCCGAAGGAATGTTTTCAGAGTCTTACCCGAGGCCAATCCCCAGATGCAGTTTGTTTCTCCCAGTTATCGTGTTAAGATTGGGAAGTACTTCACCAGAATTGATGCCTATCAGACACTGGTAAAATTAAAAGAACTTTTCCCCAATGCCGTAATTGTTCCTGAGCAGGTATATATTAAATAAAAACCATGATTGACCTAAAACTGAAGATCAAGGAACTGGCTGCCAGGTATGTTGACGAAACCATTTCCTTCCGCAGGCATATTCATGCGCATCCGGAGTTATCTTTTCAGGAATTTGAGACCTCCAGGTATGTAATTGAGAAACTGCAGGCTATCGGGCTTGATCCTGTTGACGGGATAGCTGATACAGGAGTAACGGCTATGATAGAAGGCAACAATCCCGGCAGGAAGGTGATCGCCCTGCGTGCCGATATGGATGCTCTCCCTATCAAGGAGCAGAACGATGTGGCCTATAAATCAAAAAATAATGGGGTGATGCATGCCTGCGGGCATGATGTTCATACGGCCTCCTTACTGGCAACAGCGAGGATCTTAAATGACTTGCGGGATCATTTCGAAGGTTCTGTCAGGTTGATATTTCAACCCGGCGAGGAGAAGGCACCCGGTGGAGCCTCCCGGATGATCGAAGAAGGGATACTGGAAAACCCCAGGCCGGATGCAATTTATGGTCAGCATGTTATGCCACAGATCCCTGTTGGCAAGGTGGGTTTTAAAGGTGGATTATATATGGCCAGTGCCGATGAGATCTATATGAAAGTAAAAGGGAAAGGAGGCCATGCGGCTATGCCAGATAAACTGGTCGATCCTGTGTTGATCGCTTCCCATATCATCGTGGCCCTTCAGCAGATAGCCAGCCGGCATGCCAATCCCTTGATACCTACTGTTTTATCCTTTGGAAAAATAACTGCTAACGGTGCAACGAATATTATACCTGACGAAGTATATATTGAAGGGACCTT
>CAZYDB010000016.1:0-15482 GCA_964645995.1 uncultured Roseivirgaceae bacterium | reverse complement strand
CTGGATGAAGATTGGAGGTATCAGGCCCATGAGAGAATGAAAAAAATAGCCGAGGCGATAGCAGGTGGCATGGGAGGCGATATTGAGTTTTCCGTGTTGCGTGGATATCCTTTTTTGAAGAATAACGAGGCCTTAACGGCAAAAGCAAGAAGTTTCGCCGTTGAATACCTTGGAGAAGATAATATTATCGACCTGGATACCTGGATGGCAGCGGAGGATTTTGCCTATTATTCGCAACAGATCGAAGCCTGTTTTTACAGGTTGGGGGTAAGCAATCCTTCAAAAGGAATTAATTCAATGGTTCACACACCGACCTTTGATATCGACGAAAATGCGCTTGAAATCGGATCGGGATTAATGGCCTGGATTGCAATTAATACTCTGAAGATCTGACATCAGAATGTAATGGTCTCAAAGCCTGCCGGGTATCCTAACTATCGGCAATTTTATCAAGCATATTTGTTGAAAAATCCGGGGAATTAATTATATGAATAAGCTTAACATACATTCCGATTCTTAATACAAGATTTTTTGAAGAGAACATTATGGAAAGGATCAATTGACTGTTTTTACTACTTAGTTTTCTTTTATTGGATATAGAGATCTGCGTGGTAATATTATCTTCGATCCGCCGTATAATTGATTTTTTCATTTGTTTCAGCTCCGAATATCTTTTATCGGAAATATTTCCTTCTTTAATTTCCTTTTTTATCTCATTAATATACTTATCAACAAGATTGCTAGTGTCTTTTAACGTGGAAATCTGCTCCTCAATCAGATCCTGATGGAGATTTTTAACATGTTTTTCACTGATTTTTAATATTTCACCGATAGGCTGTAAGGCGCTGTCTTCCAGGTCAAAAATAATCATCAGGATTTTCGCATTGGTATGGTATTCAGCCGGTACCTGCACTAACTGCCGGGTAATATCCAGTTTATTCAGGTTATTGATCCTGTGGGCATCAGAATAATTTTCCTTTAACTTTAACAGAGGCCTTTCTTTTTTATTTACCAGCGAATTCAGAATATTATTATAACTCATATTCAGGTAATCCAGTATATCCGACACCTTGGCCAGAATATTGGATTGCAGGTATTCTGCATCTGATTCCAATGTATTGGCAGTCAGATCCATGGAATCCTCCTCTTTTTTTCGTATACTGTAGAATCTGAGATTTCTAAAGATCAGTAAACCGGCAAAAATTACCAGGATTGCAAGCGCATATGTTTTAAAATTGATTAAAAGGGAGGCAAAAACAATGGACACCGTCAGGGCTATAATGGCTGTAAGAAACCATCCACCGACAACAATTAGGACACCGGATACACGATAAACGGCACTTCCTTTACCCCATGCACGGTCTGCCAGTGATGTACCCATAAGCACCATGAATGAGACGAAAGTTGTTGACAGGGGTAATTTAAAGGAAGTAGCCACCAAAATGATCCCGGCGGCAACAATGAGATTTACAGATGCCCGTACTAAATCAAACGCAGGTTTTATAGCGTCATTTAAACCTGTGGTTTCTTCTTCATTCCTGAAACGGGAATCAATATTTTTAAGGATCTTTTCCGGAATTAATCTGGATATTCCCAGGCTGAGCGTGGAAATCGATCTCACAATACCTCTTGCTATTTCATTCCCTTCAAATCGTTCAAATCCTTCCGCCTGTCTGCCGAGATTCACAGATGTTTTAACAACCGATCTTGTTTTTTTCGACATCCACAAGGTAATAACCATTATTAAACCAGCGATGAAAAGAAATAGGGGATTGGTCTCAACAGGTTCGGCCAAAGCTCCCATCATATAACTTGATGAATCGGAAGCAGCTTCTTTCCAGTGAATATAGGAATCGAAACTGGCAATAGGTACTCCTATGAAATTAACAAGGTCATTGCTGGCAAAGGCCATAGCCAGTGCGAAGGTGCCCAAAAGAGTAATAAACCTGTATACATTAAAATTTACCTTATTAATAAGAATCTGAAAAAGGATGAATGATACACCAAATGCTATCAGGCTGATCAGCCCAACCTGATCCTTAATTGCATCAAGTATAGCAGGGTTTATTAAAGGGATTCCCTTCAATCCCTTAAGAACAATAAAAACAGTAATTAAAGAAACTGATGCCCCTCCGAAAAACGTACCGAAAGTCCGCATGGATTTTTGAGACTCAAAGGTTATAATGATCCTGGCCACATACTGAATCAGCCAGCCCAGAATAAAGGCAATGACAACCGACAGAAATATTCCAAGAATTATTACCAAAGCCCTGGACCCATTAATATAATTTCCCCATTCAGCAATTGCTTCGCCCTTGTTCATAACCGAGAAAAATGAAATCGCAATTGCAGATCCCAAAAGTTCAAAGACTATTGATACGGTTGTAGAAGTTGGTAATGCTATTGTATTATAAAAGTCAAGTAATATTATATCGGTAAGCATGACGGCAGCGAACAGGAACATAATTTCTTCTATTGTAAAAAACTGCGGATTAAATACGCCCTTTCTGGCGACTTCCATCATACCACTTGAAAAAATGGCGCCTAAAAGTATTCCCATGCTGGCTATTATCATTATTTTCTTGAACGTACCGGCATGGGCTCCAATAGCCGAATTAAGAAAATTAACCGCATCGTTGCTTACACCTACGATCAGATCGGCAATTGCCAGTATAAACATTAACACTACTATGAACAAAAAAACTGATTCCATCAGAAGGTTGTGATAATTTTATTAAAAATAATAACGCGGTTATCTCTATCTAAGATAATATCTGAAAGTGGTTCTATTCGAGCCCCAAAAAATAAACGATTGCCAGATCTTTTCATTTTATAAACATTTGTTTCTATTCCTGGCAGGATCTGCAAGTGAATTACTCATTTTGATTGTAATTTTTAAATTTCTGGTAATCTATGTTGTCAATAAAAAAATGAAACATACTATCCCGGAATCTGAAAATCATTCGGGTTAATACTTCGCAAATGTAATTTTTTATGTACTAATCAATGTTAATTAAATGTTAAGTTATTAACGCTTGTTACTATTACATATCATTTCTTCCGGCAGTGAATGACAGATTATTAATATTTGCTTTAAGTTGATAAAGTAGTTTATACCCGTTAAAATACTATTTTTGTAATTCGTTTAAAAATATATGGTTGCCTATGGCAACAATAGTTATATGGGCTTGTTTGATAAGGGAGATTTTTTAACTGTACAAGGCTCGGTTATCTGGACCTGGGTTATTCGTATATTCCTGCTTTGTTTGATTTTATTTGTTTTTTTCCTTTCCATTGATCTGATGATCCAGGCCCAGGCATTTATGGGAAAGGGAACAGCAAAGGTCCTTATTCAGGCGGCGGAAGTTCCTTTCATTGCCCTTTTCATCGGGTTGTTATCTACAGCATTGATACAGAGCAGTTCCACTGTTACGGCAATGACCGTTGCCATTGTAGCCTCAGGAACGATTTCATTAAGCAGCGGGGTTTTTATTATGATGGGAGCCAATATTGGGACCACCCTCACAAGTGATATCATATCTTTGGGCTTCATTATTAACCGCTCAGAGTTCCGAAAAGCAGTATCGGCGGGTGTTGTACATGATTTTTTTAATATACTGACCACTATTATCATTTTCCCGCTGGAATATTATTATCAGTTATTATCAAAATCGGCCTTATACCTGACTGGATTGATAAGCAGTGATCAGGAGGCCATGCAGATGCAGGTCAACCACTTCAATATCCCTTTTCTAAATCCCATTACCGAAAAGATAACTTTGTGGATAGGGAATAACTGGCTGACCTTAATAATCTCAATTGTTTTGCTTTTCATTTCAATTAAACTTTTTTCTGGTTTCTCATATAAATTGTTAATTGGAGAATCCAGGGACCGATTCAAACATTTTATTTTCAGCAATCCACTGAAATCGTTTACATGGGGCATTATCTTTACCAGCGCGATGCAATCTTCATCCATTACTACTTCAGTAGTGGTTCCGCTTGTAGCTACCAGAAAAGTATTGTTAAAAGATGTTTTTCCATTTATAATGGGGGCCAATATCGGAACAACGGTCACCGCTCTTCTGGCGGCATTGTTTAAATCAGAGGCAGCCATCAGTCTGGCAATTGCACATCTCGCATTTAATCTGCTAGGGGTTACGATTTTTCTGCCCTTGCGTCTGCTTCGTTCCATTCCGGTATTTATTGCCAAATGGTTCGGTAATATCGCCAGCCAACAGCGGATTGTGGGATTCTTTTATATCCTTTTGACCTTTTTTATTATACCTTTTATTTTGATTTATCTATCACAACGATAAGTTTACAGGGTCTTTACGTGAGGAGGTATGCTGCAATCCGTTAATCAGTGGATTTATCTGCACAAAGTGTGTTTGTCGCATAAATTGTTATATTTTTACTTTTATTTTGCGTTAATTTTAGGTATATCGATATAGATATACACTTATTATTTATGTTTCAGAAAATTATAAAAACGCTTGTCGATTACCTTGAGACCAAACTGGAGATCTATAAGCTTCAGTTAAAGGAGGAAGTAGCCCGGGCGCTGACTGCCATTGTTTTAATGATCCTATATTCGATGATTGGCCTGCTTTTCATTTTATTTCTAAGCTTATTTATCAGTCAGGCACTGAATGGGGTACTGGAGAGCCAGTATTTAGGATATCTTATCGTTGCAGGGTTTTATTTAATCCTTGGAATCACGGTTTATAAACTAAGAAAAAAGATATATGAAGGAGTAGAGGATTCTGTCCTTTCAGAAGATAATGGTAACGATAATTAAAATATCATGAATTCAAAATTGCGGGAACGAAGATCAAAGCTATTGAAGGATTCTGGTAAATTCGAAGAATCTCTCAATGAAGAATTCGATGACTTTACTAATAAAGCGAGCAGTTTTGCCGGCAGGGCCTTACTTATCGGTGGTTCCGCTCTTTTATCATACTTCATCGTAAGAGCTATTGTGGGAGGCAAGAAAAAAGATGAAAGCGATAATGAAGACGTGAAGGAAAAGATTATCATAAAATCAACCCCTCAAAGCATATTTTTTAAAAGCCTCTCAGATAAGGCAGCACTTGTATTGCTTGAGCTGGCAAGAGAAATGGTATATAATATCATAAAGAACTTACCGGAAAAAAATGACAAGGGAGATCTATAAGCATTTTGTCAACCGCAGGAATGCTAATAAAAAGTCTCTTGCTGTCCTCATCGATCCTGAAGATATAAATAGAGAAGGCAGGCTTAGCAGGATTATTGAGTTATCAGCAGATGCCGGTATAGATTATTTCTTTGTTGGGGGAAGTATTGTCACCAACACAGACATTTCAGTCATTATCAATGAAGTCAAAAACCATTCCGAAATACCTGTAATTTCTTTTCCCGGCAGTAATCTTCAGGTCAATTATGAGGTCGATGCCCTTCTTTTTCTTTCGCTTATATCCGGCAGGAATCCCGAGTTTCTGATCGGGCAGCATGTGCCGGTGGCAACAGCCATTAAGAAGAGCGGCCTGGAGGTTATTCCTACCGGCTATTTGCTTATCGATGGCGGCAAGCAAACCGCTGTTTCTTACCTGAGTTTCACCCAACCAATACCCCGGGATAAGCCTGAGATTGCCCTATCCACTGCGGTAGCCGGGGAGCTATTAGGACTAAGGCTAATCTATCTGGATGCCGGAAGCGGGGCATCGCATCCAGTGCCTGAGGTGATGATACAAAAGATCAGAAAAGTACTTGATATTCCTCTGATTGTCGGGGGAGGTATTGATACCACGGAAAAGGCTTTGAAAGTATTGCGTGCCGGTGCCGACATAATGGTTGTTGGCAATAAGCTTGAAAAGGAACCCGGATTCCTTTCAGACCTATCGAATATAATGAAAGAATATAACCGGTCTTTAAATATTCATAAGTGATTCCCTGCGCCGCATCTTACCCGCCGGGATCCCGAACATCATTTTAAAACGCCTGCAAAAATACGCAGTGTCTTTATAACCTACATCTCTACCAATTTCACGAATACTTCTTTTTGTTGTCCGAAGCAAGGTTACCGCCATCTCCATTCGTTGATATTCAATATAATCCTGGGGATTTATGCCGGTAAGCATTTTAAAATACTGCCCGACATAGTCTTCAGACACATTGGCAACATCCGATAACACTTTATTGGAAAGATCGCCCTGAATATTTTCCTTGATATAGGAAAAAATATCGATAAGCCTGGGGTCTTTGAAATAGTTTATGTTGGTTGCCAGTTTTTCAACGAATAACTGGTTGTCAATAATATAACGAATAATCTCAACCACAAGATATTCCGTGTTGGCCTTTACGATACGTTCATGACCCGGATCGGTAGATTCAGCTTCTTCAAGGATCAGATTAATCAGGGTGGCAATTTTTTTGCTCCTGATTATAAAAGAGGGTATATCAAGTGAAGAGTAGAAGTTTACAGAATCAAATACTTTGGCTTCAAAGGTAATATAACTGAAATTCTCCTGTGTGCTATTGGCTATCTCTGAAAAATGAATACTTTGTAAGGCAGATTCTTTTTTGGAGGGGAATTTGTCAGCAAACCTTCCTGAAGGCTCCATGCTGCCATAAGCGATTGGCGTGTTTTTGCCTCCGGGAATGAATAGTATTTCTCCTTTTTTGACTAGTTTTTTCTCATCTCCGAATCTTAACTCTCCCTGATGTATTAAAAAAACCGTATTCTCAACATCATAAAAATTATCATTCGAAACGGGTTGAATAATCTTTATGTTTTTCGATTTATTGTACTTTATTCCTAAAGATTCAATTATTTTATTATAGTCTTCCATGATTAAAAATTTCAATCATCGATTGATGAATTGTACAATTTCATAAAATAGTTAAACAATAACAGTAAAAAAATTGTTAATTACAAATAAAATATTGTAAAAGTACAATAAAATTGACATTATTCATCAGTATTTTCTAATAATTATTAAAAATACCCTAAGTTTATTAGTTAAAAGAAAATTGGATTAAACAAAGAAAAGCTATTTTTAGTGTTACTTGCTCAGTTCCCTGGCAATTATTAACCGTTGGATTTCAGAGGTTCCCTCGTAGATCTGTGTAATTTTTGCATCTCTCATCATTCGTTCTACATGATATTCTTTCACATAGCCATACCCTCCATGGATCTGTACAGCTTCAATGGTTACATCCATTGCCGTTTGGGAGGCATGAAGCTTAGCCATGGCACTTTGTTGGCTGTAGGGCTTTCCCTGATCTTTTAAAAAAGCAGCTTTATAGGTTAGTAGACGGGAAGCTTCTATTTGGGTAACCATATCGGCCAATTTGAATTGAATGCCCTGATGATTAAATATTTCTGTTCCAAAAGCTTTTCTTTCCCGTGAATAATTAAGCGATAATTCATAAGCCCCGGCAGCAATACCCACTGCCTGAGCGGCTATTCCGATTCTCCCTCCGTTTAATATCTGCATAGCAAGCTTAAATCCGAAACCCTCTTCACCAATCCTGTTTTCCCTGGGTATTTTAACATTGTTGAACATGATAGCATGTGTGTCAGAGCTCCTGATGCCAAGTTTATTTTCTTTAGGTCCTACCTGGACACCGTCCCAGCTTTTTTCGACGATAAAGGCATTAATTCCCTTGTATCCCGCTCGGGGATCGGTCTGTGCAATTAGAAGATATATTGAGGCGCTGTTACCATTGGTGATCCAGTTTTTAACGCCATTAAGTTCATAGTGATCACCTTTATCGATGGCCAGGGTTCTGATAGCCGTTGCATCTGATCCTGCCTCGGGTTCAGAAAGGCAGAAAGCACCGAGGATCTCTCCTGCTGCAAGTTTTTTCAAATATTTCTCCTTTAACCCGGGGGAGCCATATTTTTCCAGCCCCCAGCACACCAGTGAGTTATTTACGGACATAATGACGGCTGCAGAGGCATCAATTTTTGCTAATTCTTCAATGGCTATGACATAGGATATCGTATCCATGCCGCTGCCATTATATTCCGGGGATACCATCATGCCCATGAAACCCAGTCCGGCCATTTTTTTTACTTGTTCGGCAGGGAATTCCTTATTCTCATCGCGCTCAATAACTCCGGGTAATAATTCATTTACAGCGAAATCGCGTGCAGCATATTTGACTGCCAATTGTTCTTCAGATAGTGTGAAATGCATGTGTGCGGGTTGTTTTTATTATGGTAAAATCAGTCTCTTGCGCCTAAAAATATCATAATATAATATATCAGGGCGGCAAGAGATCCGATGGCGGCCACGACATAGGTCATGGCCGCCCATTTCAACGCATCTTTTGCCAGGCCATGCTCCTGCGTATCTACGATGTTTCTTTGCCGGATCCACTGCAATGCTCTATTGCTGGCATTAAACTCTACGGGAAGGGTTATAAAGGAGAAAAGAGTTAATATAAAATAACAGCCGATGATGATCAGAAGCATGAAGTCGTAAGGGAATGAGCTGAAGAGGAATGCTCCGCCGAAGATGCTGGCAAGAACGATGAAATTAAGGATCTTGCCACTTACATTCTGGATCGGTACAAGAGCACTTCTGAATTCAAGTGCCGGGTATCCTGTTGCATGTTGAACGGCATGCCCGCATTCATGGGAGGCAACAGCAGCAGCGGCAGCCGACCGGCCGTAGTATACCTCCTCACTAAGATTTACGGTTTTGTTAACCGGGTTATAGTGGTCAGTTAATGCTCCATTAACACTGGTGACGCGTACATCATGGATACCGTGATCCCGCAACATGAGTTCAGCTACTTCAGACCCACTCAGGCCACTCTTCAGGCCGATCTTGGAATATTTTCTGAACTTACTCTTCAATCTGGAGCTTACCGCTAAGCTCACAATCATAAAAAAGATTGCAATAACGATAATCATATGGTTAACAGGTTTTGATTTTCTTAATTAATTCGGTGGTGGAATAGCCTTCGACCAGTTGTAAAGTTACTACTTTTCCGCCAATGTCCTTAACGAATTTTGCTCCAACAATGTTCTCCATATTATAATCATCCCCCTTGACCAGCACATCCGGCCTGACCTGTGAGATAAGGGATTCCGGGGTTGGATCATCAAACAGGATCACTACATCAACAAAGGCCATGGCTGCCAGCAATCGTGCTCTGGCATGCTCGTTATTAATCGGTCTGCCAGGTCCTTTTAATTTGTTAACACTTTGATCGGTGTTCAGTCCTATAGCCAACACATCGCCGAGTTGCCTGGCTTTTTCGAGGTAATCAATGTGGCCCAGATGCAGGATGTCAAAGCAGCCGTTGGTGAAAACAACTTTTTTCCTTTTAGCCCGTAGCCGGGCCATAAAATCAGGCAGCCTCTTCCGGTCGATTATTTTGGCTCTTGTTTCCATTTGATTTTCTTAAAAACATACTAATGATAAAGCTGATACCCCCGAAGAGTAATATTGAGAAAAACTGTGAGGTGTGAAGAAGGGTGGCAAAAAGCACGCCATCTTCTTTGCTGATGCCGTAGAGGAACAGTACGCCGCTGACAAAGGCATGATAGGTGCCGATGCCTCCCTGTACCGGGGCCGTCATGCCAAGACCACCCGCCATCAGGATGGATAAGCCGGCAGACAAGCCCAGGCTTGAGGTAGCCGCAAATGAGAAGATGATAACGTAAGACATCGCAAAATACAGGACCCAGATGAGCATGGTGGAAACAAAAAAACCGGTCTTGTTTTTTACTTTTCGGATACTGTTGATACCGCTGAGCAGGTCTGTGATGACCGGCCTGACTTTTTTGTAAATACCATGAGATTTGATATAGGTCTTGTTTTGAAATATGAAATAACTGCCGACAAGAAAAATAAGGATGACCATGCCGGCACCGATAAGAAAGGCATTAAGATCGAAACTTGCATAAGCTGAATTAAGAGACTTATAAATGAAGTTCTTAAGAACCCTGAATTCAATAATCAGGGTAGAGAAGATCAATAAAATCAGAATAATCAGGTCGAGGAGCCGTTCAGCAATAACACTGCCAAAGGATGCGGGAACCGGGATATTATCCGTTTTTTTTAATATGGCACAACGAGTTACCTCTCCCATACGGGGCACGAGGAGGTTGGCAAAATATCCGACCATTACGGCAATGAAGGACCTGAAGGGCTGTACCTCGTATCCGATGGGCCTTAATAATAATGTCCATCGGTATCCACGCAGGAAATGGCTGATAAGGGATAGTACAATGGAGAGATAGACAAAGGTGAAATCTGCCTTTTTTAATTTCTCGAGCAGCGCAGGTAAATTGATATCCCTGAAGACATAAAAAAGCAATGCAAGGGCTATTGCCAGTGTGATTAGATACTTGGTTACTGATTTAACGTACTTCAAGATAAATCAGGTAATCCTGTTTTTTTCGTTAGGGAAAATGATAACCGGCTTGTGTTTCCCCGCTTCCTCCTGGCTCATAGAGGCGTAAGAAATGATGATGATAATATCACCTACCTGGGCTTTTCGGGCAGCTGGTCCGTTAAGGCAGATCTGCCCAGTTCCCCGATCCCCCTTTATAACATAAGTCTCAATTCTTTCACCGTTATTAATGTTCACGATCTGGACTTTTTCATTTTCCATAATATTGGCGGCGTCCATAAGATCTTCATCGATCGTTACGCTGCCCACGTAATGAAGTTCCGCTTCCGTGATCCTGACCCGGTGAATCTTAGATTTCAATACCTCTATTGTCATCATAGCAATTGCAAAGATACTAATTTATATACATTACGTTATCTATCAACCTAATGTTATTGATATAGCCAGCTATGCATAAGGCCGTATTTTCTTGTTCATGAATTACTTCGGTGATGGAAAAATCCGCAGTGTTCACCACTTCAAAATATTCCAGTGACAATGCCGGCACCTGGTCTATCAGTTTCTTTACGGCTTTCTTAACCTCAGGAATGCTTTTTCCACTTTTCAATTGTTCACGGGCAGAAATCAGCGCCTGATAAAAGATAGCTGCTGCCGGACGGTCACCCTGACTTATCCTGCGGTTCCTGGAAGACATGGCCAGACCGTCAGCTTCACGGACAGTAGGCACAGGAACAAGCTTGATATTAAAGGAGAGATCAGTTATCAATTGCTTAATCAGATATACCTGCTGGAGGTCTTTTTGGCCAAAATAAGTGTAATCCGGGTTAATTATATTAAAAAGTTTGGCAACGACCAGGCCAACTCCTTTAAAATGACCCGGGCGAAAATCACCTTCCAGAATATCTTCTATCGGACCGAACCGGATATGGGTTTGAATATTTTCCGGGTCATGATAGATGTCTTCAACCGGGGGGACATAAACGACATCACAGTTAGCGCTTTCCAGCTTCTGATAATCTTCTTTCAGGGTTCTTGGATATTGTGCCAGATCTTCGGCATTGTCGAATTGGACCGGATTGACAAAAATGCTGCAAACGACAATTTCACAGTCTTTCCGGGCAAAATCAATCACCCTGGCATGACCTTCATGAAGCGCTCCCATGGTGGGCACAAATCCAATTTTTTTCTTTTCTAGCCGTTCATTGAAAAGATGGCTGTTAAGGCTCAGTTTATCGGTAAAAATGTACATGAAAAAGAAGATCAACCGCCATTAAATAGGGTAAAACTACGTTTTAATTATTAATATATTCCTTAATAGCGGAAATATTGGTATCTTTGTGGGTCTTTTCTTTGAAATAAACCAAATTGAACGATAGATTATGTCAAAACTTCGAATTCTCTACGTTGCGAGTGAGATCAATCCTTTCCTACAAACCTCAGAAGTTGCCGAATTTGTTAGAAAATTACCACAGGCCATGCAGGAAAGAGGTATGGAGATCCGGATCCTTGTACCAAGGTTCGGTTTAATAAACGAGAGAAAAAATCGTTTACACGAGGTAGTGCGATTATCAGGGATCAACATTACGGTCGGAGATGAAGAAAAACCCCTTGTTATCAAGGTTGCTTCCATTCCGAATGCCAAGCTTCAGGTGTACTTTATTGATAATGAAGATTACTTCCATCGTAAATCCGTTTTTTATGATAAGGAAAATAACTTTTATGAAGACAATGATGAGAGAGCCATTTTCTTCTGTAAAGGAGTAATTGAAACGGTCAAGAAGCTTGGGTGGGCACCCGATGTTGTGCATTGTAATGACTGGATGACCAGTTTGATCCCAATGTATATCAAAACTACTTATAAGAACGATCCGATCTTTCAGAATACCAAGACGGTATTTACTGTTTATAACAATTCATTTGATTATAAGTTCAACGGCGACCTTATTAACAAGGTAAAAATGCTGGATATCGATGATAGCATGCTTACCAATCTTGAATCAGGTGATTTTGAAGGATTTATAAAGATCGGTATTGAGTATTCAGATGCTGTTATTAAATCAGGAGAAGCGCTGACCACGGAGTTCAATAAATTATTTGAAAAGATTCCGGGAAATATTAAAGTAGATACGATAGATAAGGAGGACGATTTTCTCGAATCATATTATAATCTTTATAATGAACTTGTGGGGTAAGATTATAAATACAGGGTTGATACTTTTATCAATCCTGTATTTTTTGCGTTGTGAGGATCCAAATGAAATTGGGATTGAATTAAGGACCGATTCGGATAAGGTCGGCGTTTTTTACGAAGAAATTGAATTGGCTTCTTCTGTAATACGGGTAGACTCCCTGCTGACTTCTTCCAGTGCTAGGCTTCTTACCGGCAATTACTTTAATGAAGATCTTGGTCATCTTGAGGCTTCGGGCTATACCAAATTCACTTTTGGCAGAGATAAGCCGGATATCAGTACCAATGCTATTTATGACTCGTTGATCTTATACATCCTTTGTGATTATACCTATGGTCCCGGGATTATCAACCCACAGACTTTCAGGGTGCATTCCCTGACGGAAAATATCCTTGACACAGCCGCCTATTTTTCTTTCAGTGATATCGACTATTCGGCAGAGTCCGTCTCTACGGGAACATTTCTTTTGCCCTTAGAAGGAGATACTGTTTTGCAATTCAGGTTCAATGATGACTTCGGACTGAATTTATTTACTGCTACCCAGGATACCAATATTATAGATCCGGATAATCTGAACAGCCTCCAGAATTTATTCAAAGGATTTGCTTTCATTCCGGATAATGCGAACAACTCCTTGATCCGCTTTAACCAGGAGATCGATTCTTCGAAGCTGGAACTGTTTTATCATGAGCCCGGCGATACCGTAGCCAGCAGCTACAAATACAGGTTTTTTACTACGACAAATTTTAACCGGATTATCAGTGATCGGTCAGGTACACCCCTCGACGGCATTTCCCAAAATTCCTTTTCAGAATTCATACCTTCGGATGGTAATAGATATACACAGTCTGGTACCGGATTGGTCACGAAGATCGATATGTCTCCTTTGGTACAGTTTTTTGATTCCATTCCAAGTGTTATTTTTAATGAAGTATTATTGGAGATTAAAATAGATACCCTTGGTTTTAATGAGTTTCCGCCCTCCCTGATCACTTTTTATTATTCCAGCGAAAACAACCGCAGGATAAGGAGCGGGAGTGAGTTCCTTGGTATTTTAATTGAGGGATCGAGTGATCTGATACGGCCCGGGTTCAACTCTGAAAAATACCTCTACGAAGCTCCTATAACTTTGTATTCCAATAATATATTAACAGGTACCAATCAGTATACAGAAGTACTGGTTTACCCTCCTGAATTTGGTTTAACACAGACAATTAATCATTTCAAAATCGATCCTTCCAATATAAAAGCCAAGGTATATTATACCAAGCTTAAATAAGTTTATATTTGAGTTTGTTAATCCATTAATTCAGATGTATGTGTGGAATTGTTGCCTATCTGGGACATCGTGAAGCCCTTCCAGTCATCATAAAAGGTCTTAAACGGCTGGAATACAGGGGGTATGACAGCACCGGTGTTGCTATTATGGAATATGATATCAAAACCATAAAAAAGAAGGGTAAGGTATCCCGGCTGGAGAAATATTTAACCGATCAGACCATTAAAGGGAAAACCGGCATTGGTCATACACGTTGGGCTACGCATGGAGTTCCAAGTGATCAGAATGCGCATCCGCACCATTGTTCTGATAAGAGTCTGTTTATTGTCCACAACGGTATTATAGAAAACTATGGAGTGTTAAAAGAGGAACTTGAAAGAGCGGGTCATGTTTTTTTAAGTGATACCGACACTGAGGTGCTTATACACTTCATCGAAGAAATCAAAAACAGAAATGAGTGTTCTCTGGAAGACGCCGTAAGAATTGCACTTGCCGAGGTAGTAGGTGCGTATGCAATTGTAATTCTTTCGAAGGAGGATCCCGATATGCTGATAGCGGCCAGGAGAAGCAGCCCTCTGGTAATTGGAATAGGCAAGGAGGAGTTTTTCATAGCGTCGGATGCCACGCCAATAATTGAATTTACAAATGAAGTAATATACCTCAATGACGCTGAAATCGCAATTATCAGTAGGGAAGGATATGTCGTAAAAGATAGCAATAATATCATGATCACTCCTTTTGTTGAGACCCTTGAAATGGATCTTGAATCGATAAGCAAAGGCGGATTTGACCATTATATGCTTAAGGAGATTTTTGAGCAACCCGCATCCATTAAAGACTGTATGAGAGGAAGGTTAAATGCATTAGATGGAAAACTGGTGATGGGTGGTATCAGGGAGTATGCTAATAAGCTGTCTAATGCCAATAGGATCATAATGATTGCCTGCGGTACTTCCTGGCATGCTTGTCTTGTTGCCGAGTATTTTTTTGAGGAATTCTGTCGTATTCCTGTGGAGGTTGAATATGCTTCTGAGTTCAGATACAGGAATCCGGTAATTTATGAGGGGGATGTTGTGTTTGCAATATCTCAATCCGGGGAAACAGCCGATACACTGGCCGCTGTTGAAATGGCTAAACAAAAAGGAGCCATCATTTTTGGGATTGCAAATGTTGTCGGCTCTTCAATCCCGAGAGCCACTCACGAGGGCGCTTATACACATGCAGGACCGGAAATCGGGGTAGCCAGCACTAAAGCGTTTACTGCTCAATTGACCGTATTGTTCATGATCGCCCTGAAATTGTCTTATGAAAAAGGTACGATTAAAGAAAAGGATTTTCACATGTTGTTGACAGAAATGGAAAACATCCCATATAAAATTGAGGAGGTTCTCAGGAATAATGATCAGGTAAAGGCATTATCTTCTGTTTATAAGGATGTTTCGAATTTTATTTATCTCGGGAGGGGATATCATTTTCCCATAGCGCTCGAAGGAGCCCTGAAATTAAAGGAGATATCCTATATTCATGCGGAAGGCTATCCGGCTGCAGAAATGAAACATGGTCCTATCGCCCTCATTGATGAAGATATGCCGGTAGTTTTTATTGCAACCAGCAACAGCAACCACGAAAAAATAATCTCCAACATCCAGGAGGTGAAAGCC
>CAZYDB010000015.1:29170-30623 GCA_964645995.1 uncultured Roseivirgaceae bacterium | reverse complement strand
AGGTCTGTGGTGTAGAAGACTTTGGGAGAGATGATAATTGAATAACCGGAGTTAAAATATTGGAATGTCATATTTGATTACCGGCAATACAATCAGGTGATAGATTTCCGGGAATGCAAGTTGTTTTTACCGAAGCAGTCTAATGGCAAGCCGGCGCTTCGGTGGGCTGTTTTTTATCCAACGCCGGGCTGATAAAGGGAATGCCGAGGTTA
This sequence comes from uncultured Roseivirgaceae bacterium, assembly GCA_964645995.1. Taxonomy (GTDB): domain Bacteria; phylum Bacteroidota; class Bacteroidia; order Cytophagales; family Cyclobacteriaceae; genus JAGTVG01. Next base: position 30,411 of record CAZYDB010000015.1, on the reverse strand, counting down.
AGGCCCCTGAGGATAAATAAGACGCCAAGTGCCAGAATAAAAGCCGGTACAAGGCGGTTGAATTTTCTTCTGATATTTGCACCGATAAATTGACCGGCCACAGAAAAGGCGAACATCAGGGGTAAGGTGCCAAGTCCGAAGAAGGTCATATACAACATACCATTAATCAGGCTGCCGGTGGCCAGGGCTCCCGCCAATGCAACATAGACCAAGCCACAAGGGAGGAACCCGTTGATCAATCCGATCAGGAAGGTATTAAACACGGATCGCTCTTTGAGCAGACTTCCGAATTTTCGTTTAGTATAGGAGGTAAAATGATAGGCGGGCTTAAGCAGGGTTATCCGGGCAGATAATTTTGAGGGAAGAAAAACGATCAGGATCAGAAGTATTCCTGCTAACACGGACACCCACTGCTGTGCGCCGGCAAACGACATGCCCTGTCCTGCCAGTCCTACAATAGCACCAATGAAAGCATAGGTGATGGTTCTTCCGATGTTGTAAAGTAATCTGGATGATATCACCTTTGCAAAATCATTTCCAAATACAGGCAATGCGAGTGCAATCGGGCCGCACATCCCGATACAATGGAGGCTGCCGAATAAACCTACTATAAAAGCTGTCCAGAATATCATCTTCGTAACATCAAATTTTTTTCTTCCTGGTAATTATTCTCACCATAGCTCCAGGTTACTTTCACCTGCCATAAACCACGGTTGAGGCTGCCGACGCTGATCCGCTGCTGTCCCTGGTTATCCGGTTCGATCAGGAAATGCTTGTCGAGTGCAGCATCCGAAGGTCTGAAAAAAGTAATATCACCCTTCAGCTCTTTTCTATGTTCCTCAGGATAGGTTAACAGAACTATATTGGCGCCGGGTAAATAATCGATCTTTATTTTTTCATCGAGACGCCGCGCATTACGTATTTTATCAATTTCTCCCTGGTATTTAATTTCTTTCTCATAATAATTATCAGCTACCAGGTGAAAATCTTCGTTTAAAGCCCTGAATACCATGAACAGGACGAAAATGACGAATCCACTGAATAATAATGTTATTTTCCAACCCCAGCTCATGAGCCCCTCCTGGTTACCGGTCCCAGAAAATTCGTTTTAACTTCATCTATAACCTCCCCATTGGTCTCATCAATAATTTCAATGATAAGTGAGGTTTTGGTACTGGTGATCAGTTCCCCCGGCAATTCAATAAAGAAAACACCTTCGAGGTTTTCATTGGCAGGTATCA
>CAZYDB010000015.1:20063-29160 GCA_964645995.1 uncultured Roseivirgaceae bacterium | reverse complement strand
CAGGAGGGTTTCCTCACCAACCCGATCAATGGTTCCCCCATCAGTATTTTTTAATTGAAGAGAGAGTGTTTTGGACTCGAAGGTTTTGTTGACAAACTGAATATTATACAGGTTACTGATACGGTTATCCTCCTTTTCCTGGAATAAAGTACCGGGCACCCGGACCACTGTTGTTTCAACCGGAACCCGGGTGGTCAGCAGGAAAGCCGTCAGGGATACCAGGATGAGCAGGATGATGCTGTAACCGATCACCCGTGTATTAATCAGGTTTTTCACCCCATCTTTAATGCTATTATAGGAGGCCAGCCGGATCAACCCTTTAGGTTTATTGATTCTCTCCATCACAAAATCACAGGCATCCATACAGGCGGTACAGTTCACACATTCCAGTTGTGTGCCGTTTCTGATATCGATTCCGGTAGGGCAGACATGAACACATCTTTTGCAATCGATACAGTCGCCCTGATCCTCTGTTGTGGTTTCGGCGTCTTTTTTTAATTTTCCCCTTGGTTCGCCCCGCACCCAGTCATACATCACAGCCATCGAGTCATCTCCAAGAAAAACCCCCTGGAGCCGTCCGTAAGGACATACAGCCACGCATACCTGCTCACGTAAAAAGGCGAAGACCATATAAAAAAGGGAGGTAAAGAAAAGGAGGCCAAGAAAACCACCCAGGTTGTTCAGGGGTGATTGACTTATGACGACTTTCACCTGGTCTACTCCGATGAGGTATGCCATGACGAGATGGGCTATGATCAGGGAGATCAGGACAAAGATCAGGTGTTTAATCCCTTTCTTTATTATTTTCTCCGAATTCCAGGGCATTTTATCAAGGCGTCGTTGCTTGTTGGCATCTCCTTCGATAAAGTATTCTATCTTACGGAAAACCATTTCCATGAAAATCGTCTGAGGACAAGCCCATCCGCACCATACCCTTCCGAAAACGACGGTAAAGAGAACGATAAAAACAATGAAGGAGATAAAGCCCAGGGCGATCAGGTGAAAATCCTGTGGCCAGAAAGGCGTGCCGAACAGAATAAACCTTCGCTCAAAAATATTGATGAGCATAAAGGGTTGTCCGTCAATGGTGATGAACGGACCGGCAAATAATAAAACCAGCAGTATTATGGCAACAATTATCCGGTAGGTGTGAAATTTACCCTGCGGTTTTTTTGGGTAAATCCAGACTCTTTTTCCTGTTTTGTCGACAGTGGAGATATGATCACGGTATTCCTGATCAACTTGATATAGATCTTCCATAATTACAACATTGCCACTTCCTCATCTTTCATCTCGGTAGTATCCTGCTCAACCGTTTCATCCTCTTCCGAAGGCGTATATAACTCACCCTGGGGAGCCTTGGGATTGGCTGCCTGGGTGCCCACCAGTTCCATGAGGATATAGCTGGACACATTGCGCATTTCCGAGGGATTAAGCTGCGATTCCCAGGATATCATCCCTTTTTCAGGCACGCCGTATTTTATTACGACGAACAAGTCCTTGATATCACCACCATGGATCCAGTAGTTGTCGGTAAGGTTGGGGCCGACGCCGCCGCCGCCGTCCTGGGCATGGCAGACCGCACATTGTCGCTTGTAAATGGTTTCGCCGGAAGCGATAGCCGATTCTTCTGTTGCCAGTGTAACATTGTTTTCATCAATATCTTCAGCCGGTAAACCTGCCATCCTGGATTCCGATGCTGCTTCTGCCTGAATAATTGAACTTTCATAGGCTTCGGCAGAAAGAGGCAACCAGTTAAATATATGATAGACGAGCAGGTATCCGATCGACCAGATGATAGTAATATAAAAAAGCCATTTCCACCAGGGCGGGAGGTGGTTGTCCAATTCCTTGATACCGTCATAATCGTGATCCAGCAGGATGTCCTCTTCCTGTTCAACAGGCTTGGCCTTGGTCAGTTCCCTGGATATCTTCTTCCAGAGGGTTTCACTCTCCGCGTCCTCGGTGGCCTCTTCGGTATTGGCTTTTTCCTGACCCAGGATCGTCCGGACCACATAAAGTGTATAGATCGCTACCAGCAGTACCAGGATGGAGATCAAAAGCACCAATCCTACTATAACGTATATCAGTGTCTCCGCACTGGCCGCCTGGTTGGCAGCTTCAGTATCCTGCGCCCACAAGCCTGAAGAAATAAATACAGAAACGATGGTGAAAAATATTTTCTTGAACATGATATAGGCTATTTGTAATTCTTAAATATTCTTTTCGGTTTCATCAGAGGAGCTGGCCTCATCCAAAGGCATCTTTTTCATCTTATTTATGAATTCCTGATCGGTTGTCAGCACGTAGATCAGAACTCCAATGAAAAAAAGGAAAAAGATCACCAGCGAAATTATTGGCCAGATCTCAATATATTCAATCGTTCGCAGGATTTGTTTATACATATCTAATTATTCTGATGCTGCAGTTTCGCTAACCTTAATGTCAGTGCCGAGCCTTTGTAAATAGGCGATCAAAGCGATGATTTCGGATTCTGGGTGTACCTGGATACCGTCATTGCTTAAAGTGTTTACAATTGCATCCGCCTGTTGATATATCTCTTCTATCGATGTTTCTTCATATCCCTCCTCATAAGGCACGCCCACGGTCCGCAGCGCCTTGATCTTGCCGGCGGTTGCTTCAATATCAATAAAATGATCAAAAAGCCAGGGATAGGGGGGCATGATGGAATTTGGCGACATGGAAGTAGGGTCCATCATATGGTAATAATGCCAGGAATCAGGGTATTTTTTACCCACCCGTTGAAGGTCAGGACCGGTTCTTTTAGAGCCCCATAAGAAGGGATGATCATAGACATACTCACCGGCTTTCGAATATTCCATATCGTTCGGATCGTAACGAACGACTTCGTTCCTGAAAGGCCGGACAAGTTGTGAATGACAGTTATTACATCCTTCCCGGATATAGATATCCCTGCCATGGAGTTCAAGTGCCGTATAAGGCTTAACGCTTTCGATGGAGGGAATATTTGACTTTATGAGGAAGGTCGGCACAAATTCGATAATACCCCCTATCAGAATGGCGATCAATGCCAGCATTGTGAAGAGGACAGGTTTGCGCTCGAGTGTCCGGTGCCAGAAGGAATCTTTCTTTTCTTCCTGTTCCATCGGAGGGGCTTCGGCATCCTCATTGGCAACAAATTTACCCTGGGCAGCCGTTTTAATAAGGTTATAAGTCATAACACTCGCTCCCGTCAGGTATAATAGGCCGCCTATTGATCTTAGAATATACATCGGGATGATCTGGGTTACGGTTTCCAGGAAATTAGGATACATCAGCACACCCTGATCGGTGAATTGTTTCCACATTAAACTTTGGGTAAAACCGGCGAAATACAAGGGCAAGGCATAGAAAACAATACCCAGCGTTCCAATCCAGAAGTGGAAATTAGCCAGTTTGACAGAGTATAACTTAGTATTCCACATTCTCGGTATCATCCAGTAAAGCATTCCGAAAGTGAGAAAACCATTCCATCCCAGCCCGCCAACATGTACATGTGCGACTATCCAGTCGGTGAAATGGGCGATAGCATTCACTTCCTTTAATGAGAGCATAGGCCCTTCAAAGGTAGACATCCCGTAAGCCGTGACAGCCACGACCATGAATTTGAGTACGGGGTCAACACGTACCTTATCCCAGGCGCCTCTTAAGGTAAGCAGTCCGTTCAGCATACCGCCCCAGCTAGGTGCGATCAGCATGATGGAAAAGACGGTGCCAAGGGATTGTGCCCAGTCAGGAAGCGCTGAATAAAGCAGGTGATGGGGGCCGGCCCAGATATAAATAAAGATCAGCGCCCAGAAATGTATGATCGATAATTTATAAGAGTAAACAGGCCTGTTGGCAGCCTTGGGCAGGTAATAATACATAAGGCCGAGGTAAGGAGTGGTCAGGAAGAAAGCAACAGCATTATGGCCGTACCACCACTGAACAAGTGCGTCCTGTACGCCGGCATACCAGGAATAGCTTTTAAAGAGGGTGACCGGAATCTCAAAGGAGTTTACTATATGAAGCACTGCTACCGTGACAAAGGTGGCTATGTAAAACCAGATGGCTACGTACATATGTTTTTCTCTTCTTTTGAGAATGGTACCTATCATATTGACGCCGAAAACAACCCATATCAGCGCGATAGCGATGTCTATTGGCCACTCAAGCTCTGCATATTCCTTGGAGGTGGTAAGCCCGAGGGGTAGGCTTATCGCCGCTGCAAGGATAATGACCTGCCATCCCCAGAAATTGATCCAGCTCAGGGTGTCATTGAACATCCTCGCCTTCAGGAGTCGCTGAAGAGAATAATATACTCCCGCAAAGATAGCATTGCCTACAAAGGCAAAGATGACAGCATTGGTATGAAGTGGTCTGAGCCGGCCAAAAGTCGTATAGGGTATCCCCAAATTAAGTGCTGGATAGTATAATTGGATTGCAATAGTTAACCCTACCAGCATTCCTACCAGGCCAAATACAACAGAGGCTATGATAAATGCCTTGACAATCTTATTGTCATACTGAAATTTCTCGAGACTCATATATATCAGTTGATTTGAATTTCAAAATTGGTGCAAAATAGAAACAACAAAAGGTTTATTATATGACCAATGTCATTTTTTAAAAATGCTCCTCTACCATTTGGCGAATAAAGTTAAAAAAAAACCATAAATCACAATATTTTGAAATAAAAAAGATTCTTTTTTTCATTCTGTACATAGCAGGTGTTTTAGCCTGTGCAAGGAGAGGATGGTCGTTGAAGAAGCCCAGAAAGGCATCAAGCCCCGTGGATAAATAGAATCATGCGATGCTCTTGATTGCCTTTTTCAAGATACCGGATAGTAAAATCATTTTTTGTAAAATAGCTGATCTTTGCCGGGGATTGAGTTCCGTTGGTCTTTTTTAGTAATTTATCGTCCGATAAACGAAAATTTAGTAAATCACTCAAAATTATAATAAATAAGATGATGTTGATCAGCAATTAATTCATTCACAAATTCCTATAAATTATATAAATAGAATGAGTAAATAAATGTTTATGAAAAAAATTAATTAATTATTCCGGCACTTTTTTTTGGCAACATTTGTTCATAAATTATAACGTCAGTTTTTTATGAATGTAACACAACAATTCAATTCGGTACGTCATTATGTCGACGAGCATCATTCCCGTTGGATCGATGTGATCAGGATTTTGGTTGGGACAACCATTTTTATTAGAGGTATTTTTTTCATTCAGAATTCTGAAGCCCTTATTAAGATATTACATAACAGTAATATGATGGGCTGGGCTTTTATCCTTGAGCACCATGTTGCTTTCACCTATCTGGTAGGAGGGATCTTTATTGCTATCGGACTCCTCACCCGTATCGCCGTTATTTTCGAATTGCCGGTCTTCTTCGGCATGATCTTCTGCTGCCTTACGGATACAGGATTCTTCAGCGTTTTTTCGGATCTTGCTTTTTCAGGCGTTATCTTTCTCCTGTTGATTTTTTACCTGATATGGGGATCCGGGGATTTGTCGGTGGATGCTTACATGCGTTCTCATAAGAAGGAAGAAGAGGAATGATCTTTTGGACTTTTCAGGAGGGTTACAGGTGAAAACCCAAAAATCCATGAATTTTTTTGTCCTATGGGTTGATAAAGCATAAGACCAACCCGAAATATTCTCAAATTTTTCCTGCAAGGCATGCAGGGGCCGGGTTAATTGCCATGCAGGATGAGGTCATTATTTTCATGCTGTTTAGTCCTTCTCCAGTTCGTAAAGATCATAATCTTTTCCGGTCCCATATTCGATCAGTTGGTGTAGGTTAAAGGTTTCCAGGCTGTTAAGGTCTTTGATAATATAGGCATCCCTGTTTTTAATGGACACTACTTCAAAAATCGTTACTTCCCCATAATTAATGATCTTGTATCGATGTCCGATACGTAATGTATCAAATGATTGTGGCATAGTGATTGTTGATTTTAGGGTTTACCGGTTGTGTTATGATGATCTTGAGGTTGTTTTATTTTAGTCTTACCCTCGCCGGAAGGCTGGTTGTCGAATAATATCCTTACCGAGGGCGATTCGGTATCATCATATTGACCGGATTTGACCGCCCAGATGAATGCGAACAGGAATACTGTGGCGACAATAATGCTGAAAATGATTAAAAGGATAATTACCGGCATCAGATCAGTTTTTTATATTTGGCCATTACATGTACTGCAAAAGTAGCGAAAATAACCACACTTATACTGCTTAGAGGCATAAGTACTGCGGCAATAATTGGTGTCAGCATGCCGAGCAAGGCGAAACTCATACCTACGATATTATAAAGGAAGGAAATGCCAAAACTTGTCAGGATGATATTTTTAGCAATTTTTGAAAAATTTAAAAACGCATCAATTTTTCCAATGGCTGTTGATCCCAGTATAGCTTCACTGGCCGGGGTAAAAGAAGTGATATCTTCTGTAACCGCTATACCTACATCACTCATTACAAGCGCACCTGCATCATTTAGCCCATCTCCAAGCATAAGAATATAGTTGCCTTTTTCCTTTAAGTGGTTGATATAGTCCAGTTTTTGTTCCGGCTGCTGCCTGAATTTCATTTCTGTTCCGGGAGGGAACATGGCTATCAACGTCTGCTTTTCTGTTTCATTATCTCCGGATAGTATGCTCAATGAATAATTATTCCGTAATTCGCTGATCAGTTCCGTAAGACCCTCCCGGTATATATTGTCAACGATAAAAGATCCTTTCAATTTGCTGTCGATAGAAAGATAAACATTAGCCTGTGAAAAATCCGGCTTATCTTCAGTCGTTTCTTCCATTTTTAATTCCCCGTTCAATAATGCCTTTGATCCTAATTTGATCAGGTGGCCATCGACTATTCCGGTGATCCCTTTCCCTTTAATTTCTTCAAAACTGTTGATTTTTGTTTTTAAGTCAGTTAGTTCACCGCCGATTTCATGCAATATTTTCCTGCTTAAAGGATGCGTTGAGTTGGATACGATCCTGGCCAGCCATTTTTTTTCCTCTGCATTCATGGGTTGGCCGGAATACCGGATCCTGCCTTTTTGGTTTTGTGTCAGCGTGCCTGTCTTGTCGAAAACGATATGATTGATCCTGGTTAATTTTTCAATCACATGGGTGTTTTTCAGGTAAAAGTGATTTCTTCCGAAGACGTTCATGGTATTGCCAAGGGTGAAGGGTGTCGACAGCGATAATGCGCAGGGACAGGCTATGATAAGTACGGAAGTAAAAACAAACCAGGACTTGAAAGGATCAATAAAAAGCCATATAGCTAATCCTGAGAGGGCTATCAGCAGGATAGCAGCCGTAAAATACTTGCTGATCTTATCGACAAGGCTCTGAAGCTGGCTTTTTTCATCTTTTTTAAAGGCTTCATTGTTCCATAACTGGGTCAGATAGCTTTGGGAAGTAGGTTTTTGTATTTCAAGTTGGATGGCCGGCCCCTGCTGTCTTCCTCCCGCATAAATAAATTCTCCTTTTTGCTTATACACCGGTTCCGATTCACCGGTTACAAAACTGTAATCAATATTTGCTTCTTCACTTAGCAAAAGGCTGTCTGCAGGAATGATCTCATCATTTCTGACCTGGATATGATCCGACTTTTCTAATCTGCTTACTGGGATGGTTTCCTGTTTATGATCCTTTAAGCGGATCACGGCCAGGGGAAAATATGACCGGTAATCCCTTTCAAAGGAAAGACCCTCATAGGTTTTGTTCTGTATCCACCGTCCGATCAGAAGGAAAAAAAGCAGTCCTGAGAGAGAGTCCAGGTAACCGGGACCCTGTTTCAGGCCGACCTGGACGAGGCTGACGATAAAAAGTGTCAGTATTCCAAGGGAGATGGGTACGTCAATATTTACATATCTCTGTTTAAGACCGGTAAAGGCGGATTTAAAATAATCTGTGCTGCAATAAAAAACCACCGGTAATGCCAGGGCTACATTAAGCCAGGAAATAAACCGTTGAATGGAAAGGTCGTCGATGCCTTCAAAGCCGAAATACTCAGGAAAACTGAGTAACATGATATTTCCGAAACTAAAACCTGCCACACCCATCTTAAGCAACAGGTCTCTGTTGATAGTTTTTTGTTTCTTCCTGGATTCCTGCTCAAGACTGATAAACGGTTCATAGCCAATGGTAGCCAAGGTGGCGACAAGTTCTTTCAGGTTGATTTTTTCAGGATCATAATCTATATTGATCTCTTTTTTGCTGAAATGAACCCGTGAATAGCGGATGCCTTCTTTTAGTTTATAAAGGTTTTCCAACAGCCAGATACAGGAGGAACAATGGATCGATGGAATATAAAAAGTGACTTTTGCCGTTTGTCCTTCCCGGAAATCAAGGATCTGGTCCTCTATTTCCTTGTTATCAAGGAAGTTGTATTTGTCGCCGAAATCTTTGCTTTTCAGGGCAATGCCCGGGTTTTGCTGAAGATCATAATAATTACAGAGATCGTTTTCTTTTAAAATCTCATAAACCGTTTTACAACCGTTACAGCAAAAATCCTTATCTTCATGAACAACATGATCCTCCCGGCAAAAGTCTCCGCAATGGTAACAGACGATATCCTTTGGCATGCTCCCGGTCTTGTCCTTCACCTGATTTTGCATATTTCACTTGTCAAAGGTTAAAATTATTATAAAAACGATTGATCCGGATCATTTTAATCAATTAATTTAAAAGGCTGGAAAAACCAGATTTTTATTTTAGCTTTGAAACCTATAAGATTTAATGCTATGGTCCAACGTTCAAAACGAAGCTCAGGCACTCCCTACAAGAAAGTTTTCACATTCGGTTTGTTGCTGGTATTGACCGGAGAGATTGCAGGATTGGTGATCTATTATATATCCGGCAACGGGCCCGGTGGTTTTGTTTTGCTTATTTATTTAATAGCTGTTTTATTGACGGCAGTGCAACTGGCCAACAGGTATCAGATGAAGGGCTCATTTATCTATGCCGGAATCCTTGCCTTGATTGGTGGCTGCTCCGCAGGTGGAACCCTGATGGATTACAGGGATTATATGCGTGTCCCGCATAAAGAGAATGTCCGGGTGACAGACCTTATCGAGGA
>CAZYDB010000015.1:16353-20053 GCA_964645995.1 uncultured Roseivirgaceae bacterium | reverse complement strand
TAATATTTCTTTATTTTACTTTCAGGATGCCCTGATAAAAGATGATATGGTGGGCGTTAATACCATTAATGCTGATCAGCAGACCGGTCAACAGCAGGAAACCTTTAAAGTAATGCCCGTTATTTCCCTGTCACAACAGGGTGATTCAATAAACAAGGTCGGCGCCTGGATCGTTGCAAACCAGCCGGGTGCAGTCCCTCCGGATAAAGATATCAGCGGTAAAGGCATGTCAAGGATTGCGTTTGATTTTGAACCCTTTTACCGGGGCGCTGTCCGGGAAGCTGAAAAAAAGTATGGATTGGAATCTGACTGGAACGCTCCTGTTCTCATCAATGCGGGTAGCCGGTTCAACCGGCCGAAACAGTTCTTCTGGGTCATCTTCCTTGTAGTCTTCTGGCCCGGATTATGGATCCTCACAAGGTTTAATTTGTTATTAAAGCATTAGGTCTGGCCAATATCCCGGATCCCTTCCGGATTCTGATTTCCTGGCCATGAACGCTAAGGGCCCGTGTACTTTATCTCTTATTTGCGGGTCCGGCAGCAAGAAAGCCCAGGGTCGCTGTTTCAGGAATGGCTTTTGCCGGCATTCTAAAATTCATGATTTAATTTTTTCCTCAATCTTTGAATACTATCTGCGTCATTGGGGTTAAATTGCAGGTTTTCTGTTGAGTCAGAGAAATAATTTACCTTGATAAACTTAAAGACATGTCAGATTACCGGGCCTCTTATCGGAAGATATTCAAAACGATCATATGGCCGCGAAGAAAACTTCTTGCGGTTGGCCTCCTGTTGATCATCATCAATCGCCTGGCTGGGTTGGTTCTTCCCGGCGCCAGTAAATATCTTATTGATGAGGTGATTGCGAAGGGCGACCTGCAGCTAATGAAGCTGCTGTTGGCAGGCGTTGCCGGAGCTATTGTCGTTCAGTCGGTCACCTCTTTTTTCCTGACCAGGTTATTAAGTGTGGAAGCTCAGCACCTGATATCCAGGTTGCGTTCGCAAGTACAGCAGCATATTATCCGGCTACCTATCCGTTTTTTTGATAATGCTAAATCCGGCGAGTTGGTTTCCCGGATCATGACTGACGTAGAGGGTGTGCGAAACCTCGTGGGTACCGGTCTTGTTCAACTTTTCGGTGGTGTGCTCACTTCCATAGTAGCCCTTGTGTTATTGATAAACATTAGCCCGCTTTTAACGTTTTATGTGATCATCCCCTTGGGTATCTTCGGCTTGATATCGCTTAAGGCTTTCAGTTATATCCGGCCGATTTTCAGGGAAAGGGGCAAGATCAACGCGGATGTTACGGGCAGGCTGACCGAATCTTTAAACGGGATCCGTATCATCAAAGGATTCAATGCCGAAAATCATGAAATAAGAACTTTTTCGGAAGGAGTGGATCAACTATTCAGGAATGTACGAAAAAGTCTGACCTCCACCAGCCTGGTTACCAGCCTTGCTACTTTATTACTTGGGTTGGCTACTGTGGGTATCATGGCGATAGGAGGGAATATGATCATCCAGGATAAGCTTACCGTAGGGGATTTTTTTGCTTTCACCTTATACCTTGGGTTTATGATCGCACCGATTGTGCAGATGAGTAATATTGGCAGTCAGATCACTGAAGCTTTTGCCGGCCTGGACCGGACGGAGGAAATACTGAATGAGGAAAGAGAGATTGATGATCCCATGCGTAAGGAGAAAATATCTATGGTTAACGGGCATATCACTTTTACCGATGTGGCGTTTGCCTATGAACCCGGTAAGCCAGTAATAGAGGAAATTTCTTTTGACTGTCCTCCGGGGTCGGTGACCGCACTCGTGGGTAGTTCCGGCTCTGGTAAAACAACTATAGCAGGGCTGGCAGCTTCTTTTCTAAAACCGGGTAAGGGCAGGATTACTATCGATGGTATTGATCTGTCTACCGTAACTTTGGAAAGTTATCGTAAACAATTGGGCGTTGTCCTGCAGGATGACTTTCTCTTTGAAGGAACGATCATGGAAAACATCCTCTTTCCGCGTCCCGATGCCAGTGAAAATGATTTGACCGATGCGGTACAGGCTGCCCACGTGGATGAATTCACTGACCGGTTCGATAACGGGCTGGATACTACCATTGGTGAGCGGGGAGTAAAACTTTCCGGCGGGCAGAGGCAGCGGGTGGCGATTGCCAGGGCCATACTGGCAGATCCCGGGATCCTTTTACTGGATGAGGCTACTTCGAACCTGGACACCGAAAGTGAGGCTTTTATTCAGGATAGCCTTAATCAACTGATGAGGGGCCGAACCACCCTGGTTATTGCCCACAGGCTTAGTACGATCAGGATGGCAGACCAAATCCTGGTTATTGAAAAAGGGAGGATAGCAGAACGTGGCAACCATGATATGCTTATCGGTTTGAAGGGCCGGTATTACGATTTATATACTTTTCAGGCAAGGATCTGATGTGGTACTATCTGTTATCCGGAATCACCCTCGGGTTGTCTGCCGGCCTTTCACCAAGACCATTGATGGCCCTTGTATTGTCTGAAACCATCAATTTTGGTAAGAAAGCAGGGATTCTGGTGGCATTTGCTCCCGTATTGACAGATATTCCAATTATTTTAACCCCAAATTGTCATTAGGATAAATCTCTAATGACCGCCATTATGGATTTTGCAGATGAATGCAAGATGGAGGCTAGCTTTTGGCTCAGGAGTGGGGATGCCTATACGACCAATAACTTCATGTTTTTTTTACAAGACACCCTATGTAGGGTAAAAGGCAAGAAAATCAGCCTCCTGCGGGCTGACAGTGGTTTCTAAGATACGATACTGTGTTTCTGTCCTCCCAAAGGTTTCAAGGTGGGTTTACTCAAAGCATAATTGATTTTTAAAGCTATTCATGAACGCTTCGCATTTGTGAAGGGTCAGCTTGTGTATCGGCTAATTTACTCAACTTTTATCGTTGGTAATATATAAAACACTATAAAACCATGCAGCCATCTGCATAGTTCAGCATAATAAGTATCTTTTGCCCCGGTTATTACCTTTTTACATAACCTGGGTACCCATATACAAAAATGATTTTTAATAAATCCAACATAAAGTTGTTGCAAATGTTTTCCACTTTCGATGTTGCCCTCATGTAATAGCGTATTAATTTTGAATTTAAGTGTATACAAAAATTCCAGTTCAACCGCAATATGATCCAGCATGTCTTTCACTGTATTTTGAAAAGATAAACCACAGGTTTGATAGAATTCTTCCACCCATGCCACAGTTTCATTGTAAAGCGTTTTAACTCCGTTTGAAAAATAGACCGAACTGTATGGATACGCTATTACCTGATAAGGCCCAATGAAAATACGAGTGTAGTCAATTAACAAACTTTGTAGATCGTATTGTAAAAACTTTTCTTTCAGGCTTTCGAACTCATAAAACTGCGGGCTTAATTCACATTGAAGCGATTCAAGCATTTCCAATATATGCAAGTTATCGGCAAGCTCCTTTTGAGGCTCACAAAACAATGCAGCATAAAGGTTAAACAGTTGTGCTTCAATTTCCTCTTTACCCATTGCTTCCCTTTGTTTATCAATTAACAATTATTATCTGTGTTTTAGATCCGCTACTTAATTGAACTTTGCATATATATATGCCGGACGGCACATCATTAATATTTAGGCTATATGTTTGAATAAACTGAAAATCAAAAAAATTATGTC
>CAZYDB010000015.1:0-16343 GCA_964645995.1 uncultured Roseivirgaceae bacterium | reverse complement strand
TGATTATTCACAAAAAGTTTGGCAATCTTCCCGGAAAGATCGTAGAGCGCAATCGATACGGTATCATTGGTTTCAAGAACAAATTCAATATTTATATCCGTGCTTGCCGGATTCGGATATACTTTAAGCGGCTGCTCTATCTTTTTATCTTCAAGATTTTTATCCTCAACGATACTGGTGATTGCATCCTTTTTCTCGCGTCTGATGTAATAAACATTTGGCCGTGTGCCATTTTCTCCTTTAGCAAGAAATTCGCCTTGGTTGTTTTTAAATGTTTTAGATTCATACTTGGCCAGCAATTTACTTACTTTACTTTCGGGATCGTCTATATCTCCAAAAATCCGGGCATTAGTAGGGCAGACCTCCACGCAATACGGTTGTTTGCCGTTTTGGGAACGATGATCGCAGAAGGTACATTTCTCTATTACTCCCGATTTCCTGACAGGCTTGTAATCTTCATGAGTATAATCGTTGATATAAGGTGGTTTAACCTGCGCCCGATAAGCCACTTCCTCTGGATTGGATGTGCCATTAATGAAAGCTGTTGATGATTCCCAATAACTATGCGGTGTATTTTTGGGATTATTATAGCTTAATATGGAATAATGAACCCCATCTTTTTTTACGTTTCTTGAACTGTAAGGACAAGCTACTACACACGATTGGCAGCCGATGCACCGTTCGTTGTTGGTCATTGTAACTCCATCCTTAGTTTTGAAAATGGCTTTTTCTTCCAAAGGACATGATTCCACACAAGGTGCATCCGAACAGTGGTTGCACAATACCGGAAAATTCGTGTATTTTACTTCAGGAAAAGTACCTTCAGTGCTTACATAAAAATCAGCCCAGTTAAAGGTTATTTCATCAGTACTGAATTGGGTATTGTTTTCTGCTTTGCAACCTATTCCGCATGCACCACAGCCCACACATTTGTACAAATCGATAACCATCCCTTTTTGTGCCATAATTCTAAACTTTAAACTTTTTTAATTCTTACTCCTGCAAAACCTCCGTTCCGAGCTGTACTTCCAGATAATCTGTCGTAATCCACTGGTAAGAAATCGTTGTTGTTTGTTCCCCGGGCCTGACCAAGTGCAAAGTTTTCAGAGGCAAATTTACCGTAAGCGTTATGTCCCATACCAAAGCTTTTGGTAACTGTCCCCGGCCTTATCCCTTCCCATAATTTTATTTTGCCAATGATTAATCCTAACACGGAAGAAAGTTCAACCGTATCTCCATCTTTTAGACCATATTTTTTCGCATCAAGGGGGTTCATTTTGATTAGGTCCTCCTGATTTTCATCACCTGGGTCACAGCGTTTAAAACTATAATACCAGGGGCTATTCTGACTTCTTCCTTCCCTGTTTAATCGAGATTTGCCATCGATAAAGTCAAGTGGATAATCGGAAATATTTCCCCATCTGTTTGGTACTTCATAATGAGGCACAAAAGCCAAATCGCCGCGGGCTTCGTAATTACATGCCTCCAATATTTCATCTACCGTTTTGTTGTGTTTATCGGCATGAGTTATCAATGCTTTTTTCAGGGTTTCTGAGTAAAATTCAAATTTCCCTGAAACAGTACCAAAGTTGCCCCATTTCGATCGGAATTCATAAGGACCGAAATTTACCACCCCTTTTTCCTTAAATTCGTCCCATCCACCGGGTAATAACTCCCATGAGGGCTTGGTCAAGTATTTTGTGGCATACAGAGCAAATTTATGTTCGTTGGTTGGGTTTGCCCCGGTTTCAGGATCTTTGAATTCATTGTAGTAGTAATCGTATAGGTTTGAAAAGCCTTTTTCTTTCAGTTTTACAGCCAACTTCCATGTGATTTCATTTTCATCCGCATATACATCAAACATGCGTTCAACAACAGGTTGCTGGATGGATATACTCGAATAGGTATTGCCGAAGTTTTTAACGTATGCCCATCTTTCTGCAGCATGGAATGCAGCCGGCAGCACGATATCTGCAAAGCGCGTCATTTCTGCAGCATGCGTGGTGATGTGAGCAAAGAATGGCAGCTTGGCCATAGCTTCATCCCATCTCCTGGTACCTGTTCCCGAAAAATTAAAATTATTCCAGTATCCGATTACGGCTTTCATTTCATAAGGATCTTCAGCAAGCATGGCATCCGGTACGTTATTAGTAACTACCCCGCCTCCTGATTTTCCTTTATTTAATGCAGGCAGATCAAGATACCCCCGTTGGTCAATTTTTGGATACGAAGTTCCTGCTTTGGCAATATCGTCCTGGTAACCGGAGAAGGATGGTATGTCGTTTACCTTTTGTTTGGCTTTTCGAATGGTGCCTCCAATGTTATCAGCCGAACCCAACAAACCATTCAGGCAGTGTATAGCCATGGCTGTGTATGTTCCCTTAGGCGACATAACGGGGCCGGGACCCAACCATACGATAACACGAGGCGATGCCTGCGCCATTTCCATGGCGACGGTTTGTATCAGCGAAGCCGAAATGCCACAAATATTGGCTGCCCAAGAGGCGGATTTATTTTTTAACTCCAGATTCCACCATTTAACAAGTCCATGGGAATGCTTCTCCTCAAACAAACTTTCGTCAACTTCTTCGCCGATTACAAAACGGTTGATTCCATCCGTGAAATCGCCTACAAATTCCTTGTTCCATGATTCGTTTACCAAAATTTCGTGAGCAATGGCGGAAGCCAGAGCACCATCGTATCCCGGTTTCACCGGTAACCAATAATTCGATTTAGATGCCACAGTTGTAAGCACGGGGTCAATGGTAATCACTTTTGCCTGATCCAACAACATGGGAAACTTATTCATAAAACCTGGAACCTGACGGTTGGAACGGGTTGGATCGACTCCCCAAAGAACACAACATCGCGTATTGTCAAGATCGTAATCCCGATAATCCCAATACGCTTCGGTGAAGTATGCTCCAGACTTTTCGGCCTCAGCACATATTGAACTATGCGAGATCCCGTTTGGAGATCCGACAATTTTCGGTAATGCAGAATAGAGAATGTCCCGCAAGTAGGTGTACCGCCCTCTGAAAACACCAAACTTGTGTGACTCTCCACTGTTGCGGAGTGCTATTATCTGGTCTGCAATTTCACCAAGTGCTTCATCCCACGAAATGGGAACAAAATTTGGGTTTTCCCATCGTCCCTTTTTAGAATTGGTTCTTTTCAATGGTGTTTTTAATCTATCCGGATCATATAATATTTGCGGTATCATATGCCCGCGTGGGCAGACATACCCCGGATTTACACTTGAATGTTGATTGCCACGTACTTTTATTGCCCTCCCGTTTTCAACAAATATTTCTACCGGGCACCATGTGGTACATCCCTGGCAGGTAGATGGAATCCAGTTTCCTTCTGCTGCAGATTTATTGGTGCTGGCAAATACCCCCAGAGAAGGACTAAAGGCTAAAAATCCCGTTCCTCCAATGGTTAAGGTTTTAATAAAATCTCTTCTTTGAATTTTCATCCTGAGTATTTTTATTTCCCTATGATAACTGACGATTTAGTATGAAAAAGATAGCTGCAAGATACGAGAAACTATTCTCTGCATTAGTGGTATCCATCTGACCCCTAAAAAGCTGGTGGTTATAACTTTTTTGGGGAGGCAAACCGGAAGGTATCGCTCCTGTTGCATGACTACTCGCTGCCTTGCAGTTTGCATTAAAAACAGGCATTACATCTTCACTGAAGCTCACATTGGCTGGTATATCACATATGCGTATAGATACATCACTCTCGAACGGAGATAAAATGAATGTAAGCCATAATGATACCGATACTAATATGTAGAAAATCTTCATTGTTTTTAATATTTTGGATCCAGGAACATTAGTTTTTGATTTAATGCTCCAACAAAGTTCATGTCGTCGTTATCTGACAAAAGGATATCGAATTGTATGGGACCCATCGCCGGATCAAATTGAATATCGTCTGACATACCTGTTTGAAGCTTTCGTTTAAACATTACCTTGTAGGTCGTATTCTGCAAGTTTACCGTTACGAGCGAAAGGAATGTTTGAGCTTCAACATCGGCGACACTACCCGAAGGTTCCCTTACTCTGAATCCAGGGATACCGCCTACTCCGCGCATGTATGCAACCAGATTGGCTTCGTCGGTGTTGTTGAGTTCATTAGATATATACGTCCCGTCATGGCCATCGGAGCGAATGTAATCATTTATTGTTTCTCTGCTCCATCTATTCAGGTTAACGGGGTTGATACTAACCCCATAACCATTTTTGCTGAATCCTGTCTCGCCGTAGTTACCATGACAGGCCATGCAGTTTTCTGCATACAAAACTTTACCGGAGACTGGTTCTCCAATAAAAACGGTAGTACCGGCCATAAAATAGGCAGGATCCAAAATTGAAGAGACTCCACTGGGTTTGGTGAATACGGGTGACTCTCCATTCCACTCAAATGCCGGTTTTGATCCTTCACTGTCTAACGTTTCGAAAGTCAAATCGCCTTCATCGAACCTTAGTTCATCTTCATATTGGATACCATCTAAAGCATAACCCATAGGCGCGGAAAGGGCAGCGCTCCAGTGCCATACATCTTTATTACCGCCCATATCAAACTTAAGTATTAATTGGTCTGTGTTACCGGTTCGTAACCATTTGTCTTCCCACACCCAATTTTTAAACTGAACACTCAGCGTGGAATCGTTCCACTGGGCTAGAATATAGATATATTCATCATCGTACAGGGCTTTTAAGGTCAGATCGACTTTTTTACTTCCACCTAATCCCGAAATTCCGTCGATGGTGCCGTTGGCGTTTTTGTATTCTTCACCATACGATTGACCGGTAGTAAGGTCAGATAAGCTTATTTTTGTAAAATTGGCTTCTTCCCATTTGGGAGAATTGGAAAGAACCTGATTTGCACTATTATTGTATAAAGCCACCACTGAAGCGGTCTCTCGCGGAATATTGGGACCGCGTATTTTGTCGTACTTACATCCCTGAAGCATTAGCCCTGTTAGCAGGGTTATAAAAACCAGGTTTATTAATTTCATTTTTGTTGTGTTGAGCCTTGATTAATACCTGATATATATGAAATAGCATGCCTAAATTGCTAAATGAACAAAATTTAAAGGGAGAAGATGGACTTGTTTTAAATATCCTGCTGGTAATCAGAAGTTTAAATATTATATATTTTTACTATTTTAATTTGTTTTTAATAGCCGATAAACATAAAAACCACGAGATTTCGTCGCAACGAACGAAATCTCGTAGTTTTTTGTGGAAAACAAATCCGGTTTGATTTGTTTTCGAGGCACACCCAGAAATGGTTAACCCTTCCTCATAGCTAATGCCATTTTGCAATTCTAACAGGTAAAGCAAGCTAATACGAAATGTTTTTTTTATCTATTTTTGAGCGAAGAGTCGTAGCAGGAATACCTAGCAATTCGGCAGCACGTGCTTTGTTGTTCTGTGCTTTTTGCAATGCTTGCTTGATCATGGTTAATTCGTACTCTGCTAACATTTCGTTAAGTGGTTTAGTGCCGACAGTTGGACATATATGTATACGGTCGCGATTGATGAGTTCACCAGGGATATGCCTAAGTTCAATGATTTTGTCCTGAGCTAATAAGACCAACCGCTCCATAATGTTTCTTAACTCCCTTACATTCCCGGGAAAAGGATAAGCGAGCAGTACATCGAGTGCTTCTTTGGCGATAGAGATATCCGGATTTGTGGAAAACTGATGCATAAAATGCCCGGCCAACACTTTTATATCTCCTTGGCGTTCGCGCAATGGCGGAATATAGATGGGAAAAACATTAAGCCGGTAATAAAGGTCTTCTCTGAACTTGCCCTCCTGAACCAGTTGAAGCAGGTTTTTTTTGGTAGAGGCAATTAGCCTGACATCTATATTAATGGTTTGGGTCCCCCCCAATCGCTCAATCTCCCCCTCTTCCAGCGCCCGCAATAATTTAACTTGTAATTCAATAGGCATATCGTCAATATCGTCCAAATACAATGTGCCTCCATGAGCGCGTTCAAAGCGACCAGGTTTTTTTTCCTGTGCTCCTGTAAATGCCCCCTTCTCGTGCCCAAAAAGTTCGCTTTCAAAAAGTTCGCGGGCTAAAATGGCACAACTTACTTTTATGAATGGTTTTGTGCTTCTTTCACTATTGTAATGAATTATATTGGTTAACAGTTCTTTACCGGTTCCGGTTTCTCCGGTTATTAATACGGTCGTATCTTTTTGTGCAACCAGTTTAATTAGGTCAAAAAGTTGTTTGTTGCCCTGTTCCTTTCCAACGTAAGTTGAAAAGTCATACTTCCCGGCAATTTTTTCTTTCAGCAGCTTGTTTTCCTCCCGGTATGTTTTAAGCTCCAGAATTTTATTTATGTTTAATAGTATTTCGTCTTTATTAAATGGCTTTATAATGTAGTCGTATGCGCCCAGTTTCATGGCTTCAACGGCGTTTTCGACCGATCCATATGCTGTTATCATCAATACCTGTATGCTATTGTTTACTTCTTTTATTATTTTCAGAAGTTCAACTCCATCAATTCCCGGCATTTTTATATCGGTGATGATGATATCAGGGAGTTCGTTATGCGAGAATGCTGTCAATACTGAATTTCCATTAGCAAATTCCCTAACCTTGTAACCGGCATCACGCAATTCATCGGCCAGTGATACACGCACAATGCGTTCATCTTCTACAATCCAAATAGAGGCTTCGTAATTCATAAAACGCTACTTTTTTGGTAGTGAAATTAAAAATGTCAATCCTTTCCGACTGTTTATCCTGGCCGATATTACACCATTATGTTGTTCAACAATGGTGTAACTTACCGCCAGTCCCAATCCTGTACCAGGCCTCACTTTTTTCAAGGAAAAAAAAGGATTGAATATATTTTTTAAATGTTCCGATGGCAATCCAATGCCATTGTCGGCAATTTCAAGTTCATTGGTGTTTAATGTCTCATTAATTTTAAACCTTATTTCACCAAGGTAAGCGGGGTCCGCAATTTTCTTTTCATCAATAGCATCTATACTGTTTAGTACCAGGTTTAATATAACCTGTTCAAGGTGATTGGCACTGGCATTAACCAACACGCTTTTATTGTCGAAATCTTTAATTATGGCGATTCGCGATTTTTCCAACTTATGCGAAACCAATAACAAAACATTTTCTATTAGCGAATGAATATTGGTTTGGGTAAAATGCAGGTCGGGCTTTTTGCTGAAGTCCAGTAAACCACGTACAACTTTTTCTACTTTTTTAAGGGCTTCATCTATCATTTCCAGGTACAAAAAATTTTGCTTTATATTTTCAGGAGCTTCCTGTAAACGTCTTACACAATTTTGAATTCCGGAAATGGGATTGTTAATTTCATGAGCAATACCTGCCGACAATGTTCCGAGAGAAGTCAGTTTTTCCGACTGGAACAATGATGATTGTGTCTTTTGAAGCTCTGAATAGGTGTTTTTGAGCCTGGTAACCATTTCTCCGAAACTGTTAATTAAGGCATCTATTTCGTCCTGTACATTTAAAATATTCTTCCATTTTATCAGTTCTGATCTGTTTAAATATTCTTCAAAATCTTCTTCTTCTATGTCTAGCGTTCCCAGTTCAATTTTTCTCGAGATATTACTAATTGCTTTCAACGGGGTAGTTATAATGTAGGAAAATAAAAAGGCTCCAAGTATTCCTACAACTAAAAATATTATTACCATAACGAGAAAAATGCGCGTAGTTTTATGAATACTTTTCATGAAGTTTTCTTCGTAAAGACCGATTCGTACAACGCCCAGGTTGCCTTGCATAATGGGCACGGCCAAATCTCTTATCATGGTATATGGGTTGTTTTCAGGTTGAATTTTAACGGTGTAAACCGAATCGTTGATAGATTTTTTGTTTGCATTAAAAAGTTCAGGCGGTACGGTTTGTTCAAAAGAATGAGCTATCAGTTGTTCATCTTTGTCAATAATAAATAAATAGGCAATGCCCGGATCAATCTTCTTTTGGTCGGTCACAAGGCGGTCTAAAGCAGCTAAATCTCCGTAAGCAATTGGAACAATGGTTCTTTCGGCAATGCCGGTGGCTGTTATTGTACCGTGCCTGACAAGCTCTCTTTCAAATAAATCATACACAGCATAATTTGTAAAATACAAATTGATGATACCAAATAAAACAACCGTTCCGGTAATGGCAATGGAAAACTTCCAAAATAGCGGTATCTTCAGTGGCCTTTTCAACCCTTGATCAATTTTTGCATATCGCGAATACTGTTGTAATCCCTTTCGTTTCCTTCGACAAAATGATCGATCAGTAATTTATCCAAGATGTTTCTTCCAACTGAATCATATTGGATGGAAAGAATAATTGTTTTTAATTCTTTTTTCAACTCAAGTGAAATGGAAGCTGGAACCACCACAGGTGGAATACCAAAATCAGCTGACTTTTCAATTATTTTAATATTCTTAACTTTTGCGGGGTAATAGCTTGCTAAATAGTCATAAATCAGTCCGTCAACCGAAGCGGCATCAACAACCATTTTTGAAACCAACTGTATGGATATATCATGTGCATGTGTATACATGGTGGAAGAAAAAAACGTCTCAGAAGTCAAGTTCAGATCGTGCAATCGTTTTTCGGCATAAAGCTTTCCGGTATTTGACAGGGGATCGGTGAATGCAAAGGATTTTTTCTCCAGGTCTTCAATTTTTTCAATACCCGATTGTTTATTGGTTATAATATATGCCTGATAGAATGGCTTACCATTGCAAACGGGTACAGCCAATATTTCTATCTGATTGGTTTCTTTGATTCTTGTATAAGCGCCGGAACAAATAAATGCCATATCTACTTCGTTGTTGAGAAGCATTTGATTCACCTCGTCGTAAGTCTTTCTTTGTTTTATCTCTATAGGATGTTTTGATTTTGTGGATATAAAATCAAGTAATTCTTCATAATAAATATACGTTTCCCGGGGGGATATCATGGCAGATACTGCCACAGTTAGCTTTTTTGTAGAGTCTCTGTAGTTATCCGTCTTCTTGTTGAGGGTATCATTCACAGAAAAATCAACAACTACAATCTTCTCGGGTTTATCCTCAAAATTCCAGCACCCGGCTATGGCCAATCCTATTAACAGGATTACTAATATATATTTACTTTTCACTGTAATATGACTTTCAAAAGATTCTTACAAATCTATAAATTTGAGCCTCCTCAAAAAAGTAGTTAAACCCAAAATTGTCATTTGGATAAATCTCTAATGACCGCCATTAAGGATTTTAATTTCTAAAGTACTGATAATTAATAGTTTGTTATTTATTTTTTTGAATAAATAATTCATTATTGGGTATGCTTTTTTCTTACAGCCATATGGATTTCAAAATAGCCTTCACCGATAAGGAAATAACGCCATGGAGCGGGATGTTTTTCATGAAGAAATTGCTGGATCAAACCAAGATCCTGTCAAAACTGATTTGTTGCGTTCTTCCTGAGCAGGGATCCAACTGGGGGGTATAGACCGATTCAGTTGATTACTTGTTTCATGGTGAATATCTGGTGTGGGGCCAATCGTTTTGAACATCTGGAAATTTCTCGTTTTGACGAGGTGTTACGCGACATATTTGGATTTGAACGTATGGCCGGTCATAAAGCCTACCAGCGATATTTTTCTAAATTTTCCATTGCCATCAATCAAAAGATATTTACTAAAGTTGCCCGTTGATTTTTCTCCCAGAGCAAGCTGGATAATTACACACTGGATGTGGATTCGACAGTGTTGAAGCGCTATGGGAGCCAACAAGGGGCCAGGAAAGGCTATAACCCCAAGAAAAGAGGGAGGAACTCCCATCATCCGTTACTGGCTTTTGTAGATGAATGCAAGATGGTGGCTAACTTTTGGCTCAGGAGTGGAGATGCCTATACGACCAGTAACTTCATGTCTTTTTACAAGACACCCTATGTAGGTTAAAAGGCAAGAAAATCAGCCTCCTGCGGGCTGACAGTGGTTTCTATGATACATCCATATTTGACTACCTGGAAGATACATCCATCAACCATATCATTGAGGTCAGGCATTACAGCACCATCCAGCGTAAAGTGGCTAGCCTGAAAAACTGGTAGACCCTGGATGAAGGATCACAGATCGCTGAAACTACCTATCAAGGTGACCTGTGGAAAAAGCCCAGAAGGCTTCTTGTAGTATGCCAACACATAGAAAAGACCCAAGGCTACTGGCAAACAGCTCAAGTTATTTAAGGAGGAAGGGATCTACCAAAACTACCGGTATAGTTGTTATATCACTAATCTTGACTTCTCATCTCATGTGGTCTGGAGGATGTACAATGGAAGGGCTGATTGTGAAAACCGGATCAAAGAGCTAAGGGCTGACTTTGGATTTGACTCATTCAACAGGCAGGATTTTGCAGCTACCGAAGCAGCACTGAATTTCGTGATGATCGCTTATAACATTATGAGTCTTTTCAAACAGGCCATATTGCAAACAAATACCTTGTACCAACTAAAAACACTGAGATATAAAATATTTGGCATTGGCGGATATATCACTAAATCAGGAAAACAGCGCTTACTGAGTCTCTCCTTGAGTATGAAAAGATGAAATTGGGTTGAAGGAAATTTGTCATGAAACTCAGAATTTTTCCTGGCCATTTGTTCCAACTTAAATTCTCAATGAAAATTTTTGGTTTATGACGGCATAATGTATTTGACGGGGGATCAATTTTTGTAATTTAGATCCATGAAATCAGAAAAGCAGTCTCCGGAGGTACTGACAAGTCTTAAAAACCCGAAGGTCAAAAATTTCATCCATTTACAGAGAGCACGGGAGAGGAAAAAGCAAAACGCCTTTGTTGTAGAAGGTGTAAAGGAAGTTTTAAGGGCAATAACCGGAGGCTACCGTTTTACTCATATCTTTTTTTGTCCCGGTATCATAAATCCTCATGACTTTATTCAGATAGAAGAAGCATTACATGATGGGGTGCAAATGTTTGAGACCAGTAAGGAAGTTTATGATCATGTTGTTTACCGGAAGAATGCTGAAGGTATTACAGGATGGGCAATACCAAGAAGCCATTCATTAAAAGATCTTATGCTCCGGAATGATCCTTTGGTGCTTGCCCTGGAAAGTGTTGAAAAGCCGGGTAACCTCGGTGCGATCCTCAGAACGGCCGATGCTGCGGGCCTTGATGCCGTGATCGTATGTGATCCACAGACTGATGTTTATAATCCCAATGTGATTCGGTCCAGCCTGGGAGCTGTTTTTACCGTGCCTCTTGGAATAGCAACGTCTGAGGAGGCCATACAGTGGCTTAAAAAGAAAAGATGCCGTATTTACTGCACTTCGCCTGAGGCGTCAAAAAATTATACAACAGTTGATTTTACGGGACCGTCCGCTATCATTATGGGTACTGAGGCTGATGGTTTATCGGATACATGGCTGAAGGTATCTCACCAAAATATCATTATTCCTATGTTCGGCAAGGTGGATTCCATGAATGTTTCGGTCAGCGCAGGAATCGTGGTTTTCGAGGCGTTACGGCAAAGGAATTAGTTAAATTGCTAAAATTATGGTTCTTTTTATACAGAAATAATAGAACTATGAGAACTGTAATTTTACTGATTTTATTTATTCTAACCGGCGAATATACTGTTTCAGGCCGACCGGGAGATACTATAGATCTATCCTTTCAGGGAAGTCTGCGCCATGTAATAGAAAATAATCTTTCAATAAAAAATGCATTACTTTCCAATGAAATTTCAGAACTGGATGGCGGATGGTCCAGAGTAAGTGTTTGCCGCAATTGAATGCCAGTGCGAATTTGCATTTTTATCCGGCAGTACCTGTAATTGCCGTAGATGGGGAGCTCCTGGGTGAACCGGAAAGGGGTACGATATATGTAGAGGACGGAACCTCTTATGATGTTTTTCATGGGTTGCAGGCACAGCAGCAACTTTTCAGTCCGTATTATTGATCAAAAGTTAATATGGCAAAAGACAGGTTTTATTTACAGAAACCGGTCTATGTAAAAAAGAAGGAAGATGTAATTTAAGAGACAGGAATGATATTTTATGATTTGTTGATATTCCTTAAGGAGATTGACAACCGTAAAGAAAACCTGTCGCGCCTGGAGAGTCTCCTTGCTATCGGCAGGGCCCGTTTGCAAACAGATATGATTACAGGTCTTGAGTTGGATCGTTTGCTTGTGAGTAAAACAAAAATTGAAACGAAACTGGAAAGGCAATTTAAAAAGCAACAGCTCAAACAGGCAAGAAAAGACCTGGAAAGGACACACACACTGGCATTACATGAAGCCCTAACCGGTCGTGAGTTGGAAGATATGTATGAATGTGTGATTTGCAAAAAACGGTTTATCAGGAACCGGATCATTGGTTTAAAGCGGGGGGGAGTGAATACAGACAGAACAAAATTCAGCTAATTGAAAGGAAAATTACCGGATAAGCGGTAGATCCTACGGGTGGGTCAAAAAGATTTTAACCGCGGGAAATACCGGCTGTTATTATTTCCTTGCAGGATATCCAGCATCTGACTGTCAAGCAGTTTTCCACGGTAGGATTCATACTGGACATCGTCCCGGCCACTGTTGATGATGCCAAGGCTTCCTTCCAGGTTCCAGAGTGCGTACCCGATATCGTATTGCCTGAACACAGGGACCAAGTCACTGAGGAATGCCAGGGTAACATCATGTGGGGTCTGGTTGTGCACCCCGAATTCCTGTACCATGACAGGGATATCATAGGATCTGGCAAATTCGAGTTTCTCATGAAGATCATTCAGGATTAGCGAATTGCCTTCTTCATCCGTTATCTCTCCCTCGCCGGTGATCAGGTAGGTGCCCTGCGTTGATCCCCAGGCATTGTTCCCGGGAATGATCTTCATTTCCTCTATGCCAGACTTCAGGGTGATCGAGTTATAGGTCATCCAATCCCCCGACGCATTGGCAATCGAGAGCTTGGTGCCATCATCAGGAAGTAAAACTGAATAGTCCTTGTTGGAGATATTCTGGTACCCCCATTGGGTGAGGATGATCTCAGTCCAGTCTTCACCCTTTTCAGGGCCGCAGAGGAAGGTTTTAGTGTAGATCACCTGATCATCCAGCATGATCTGCAGGGTCGATTCCAGTGAAACCTGCTTCACGTTTACTATAACTTCGGTAGCTTTTACAAAATCTCCTTCCAGTACTAATGCCGACTGGTATTCCGGCTTCCAGGAACCGTACAAATAGCTTGAAACATCGACCATGGGCCAGACGGGCACCGGCCAGGTATCGGACCCTTCCACCCAGTTCGCCTTGTAATGGGTCAGGTTAAAGGGATCGTAGGTATGGATCGACTGGATCACATTGGGAGCCCCCTGGAGCTCCGGTATGATATCCCTGGCCCAGTTATACCCATCGACAAAGATCACCCTGTCGGAATTGATACGGTGTATGTTTTCGACAGCCTTGAGCATGAGATTAAGATAAGTGCTTTCTTTTACATTTGCCGGTTCGTTGATCAGGTTAAAACTCAGCCGGTTTATTGAAATATCCTTGTATCGTTTTGCAAAGTATTCCCAGTGTTTAAGGAATACCTCCTGCACGGCAGCATCCTGCCAAAGATCGCGTTGCTGTGAAGAAGGCACAGTCGACTGGTTGACACTGTATCCAGGTGCCCGGTGAAAATTGATGCAGATATGAACGCCAAATTCTTCCCCCCATCTGATGGCCTGGTCGATCTCTTCCATTTCTGATTCGAGGAACGTATTCCAGTCCCCGGGAGCTGTGAATGTAAGATAGTCGAGAGGTAGCCTCGCGAAATTAAAACCGAGATCGTTTATCATGATGAAATCTTCTTCAGTAAAACCCCTGTTTGACCAGTTTACATCAAATTTACCCAGGAGATTAAAACCTTTCAGGTTGGTGCTGAATTCATCCAGATCAATCGGATTATATACAATATCAGGATCAGGCAACACTTCCTCCTGACAACCCCAAAAAACAAGGGCAATCAGAATTATCCGAAAAAATATTCTAGCCTTGCGCATTAAAAAATTCATATACACGGAACACTGAAAATTCTACATAAAGATACGCATTTTTTTGTCCTTGTTCTATTGTTTGCATCTTCCCGTTTACCGTCATTTAGTCTGACAAAAAATCCGGTCTGTTTAATATAATATTTCGTGGTCTGACGAGAGAACGAAGGAGTCGCGCCCGAGCCGCGCGGCCTAACAGGTTCAAATCAAGGAGCTTTTTAGAATGATATCACCTTCCTGTACAGATAGATGGCTGGCGACCACAGAACATTTTGCCTTGAGGAGAAAGAAGACTTCCCGGTCAATTTCCGAAAGACTTTCGAAATTGCCCTGGCCTTTGCTGATGATCATGTCAGCCTCTTCAAAGCGTTTTAAGAAATCCGGTTTGCAATATTCGAGGACAAGCCCCGGGGCGGTGGTTCCTGATGAAATGATATCTGCGACCCTATCGATCCCTGAGGCTATGGCATCATCATGGGTTACGTCGTTGATGATCGGAATATCACGGACAACATAGGTTAACGGTTTACCCATTTCCTCAATCAGGATGCGGTCGAATACAGATTCCCCGCAGTTATCCCCGATGTAGAGGATGGACCCGGCTGCTTTGAGCGACTTTAGGAATTGTTCAAAATGAAAAATGGCGAAATCCTGCTTAAGGATCTTCTCAATATCCCTGAGCAGGTCAAATTCTTTTTTAACACCCAGGTCGATTACGTTGCCTGCGATGGCGATACGAATGGCAGTGAGTAATGGGTTACCCGAATCGGATATTCTCTTTTTCAGATCCGGATAGAGTTGGAGCGCTTCTTCAATATTTTCCTGTTTGATTTTATGATAGGGATCCGGGTCGCCGGTCACCTCTTTTACCAGTTCGTAGATCAGTTCGCCGGTCTGAGGAGGGGTATAATGCATCGGGATATCTTTGAGCATGCCGCCGACGCGGTCTAGTATTTCTTTAATTTTTCTTTCGTCATCAGTAGCTGTTCTTGCAGCTCTCAATGCCTGATCCAAAAAACAGGGCAAACAATCAAGGTAAGTTTTCATAAAAAAATAGTCAGATCTCTTCCGCTAAGATAAGACAAGATCAACGATCAGATCATAGATCAGGAATTTTTCTGCTCCTCCGAAACACCCTTTAACAATATTGTGGTGAGGATCTACTGCCAGGGCAAAACGCAGATTTATTGAATTTTCCATTTTTATTTATTTTATATTATTCAAAATCCTGTCAATAATCCGGTTACGCCGGCAATAGCCGCAATTATTATATTCACCAGCTTAACCTTAAGAAAACTTTTTTTGGATTCTGCAAGCAAAGGCAGCATGCCGTGGCCATCCTGAGCTATGGAACTTGCCAATAAAACACTGAAAGGGATAGATCCCTGCGCAAACAAGGTAACAAAGACCATATGCGGACCGCTTTCCGGAATGATACCGATCAGGATCGCAGTCAGAAGGATAAGCAATTGATGCTCGGAAAGCCAGGAATGAACACCAACATAATTCATCAGTACCGATATGACTAACAGTGTTCCGAATGTCCAGAGAAATATTCTTGGCATATGCATTTTCAGGATATGTTCCCAGAGATGCTTTTCCAGGAAGTGTTCAGGTACCGTGACCACCACGAAAAGTGAAAAGCTGATGGTGAAGATCAGGGTGTATTTGATCCAGTATACCGATTCCCCGGCGATTGAACCGAAAAAAACCATGTAAAGGAAGAGGATGAGTAATACGATCAGGGTAAACCGGCTGAGGGAAGGTTTTAGAAGCTGTGGGATGATCTGATCCCTGTTGAAACAATGGCATTCGGAGTCATCATGGAGGGGCAGTTTCTTTTCCCTGAAATGATCATGAATATTTTTTGAAGGATAGAACATATCGGTCAGGTATCCCGCCAGGATTGCTATGATAAACAGCAACACGGTCAGCAGCATGGCCTTTTCCGGGATCATGGCGAAAAGGATGAATGCCTCATCACCGCTGGTTGCGATCATTGCCGTAACGATTGCTCCGAAGGAAATGATCCTATGAGTGAACAGGGTAGAGGTGGTAAATGCACCAAGGCAACCCGGAATGGCACCCAGAATGCCGGCAAGGACGTATTGCCCCCAGCGGGAGCGGGACAATCTGTTCTGCCAGGCTCCATTTGTCTGTACATTAACGTACTCAATCAGCAGCATCATCACGAAAACAAAGCCCGTAATGGCAAGGCTGTGTTTTAAGACGGGCATTAAATCAGCCAGCATGATCTTATCGGGATTTTATATGTCCTGTAGTAAAGACATCATGCCC
>CAZYDB010000014.1:25134-30801 GCA_964645995.1 uncultured Roseivirgaceae bacterium | reverse complement strand
GGCAGTAATGAGGAGACGTGCGAGGGGGTTGTGTTTGATTTCAGCACACAGGCAACGGGGGCCACGGCGAGCAATTTCAGCAGTTTATTATGGACACATGACGGTACGGGTACGATATATAATGCGACGACGCTGGTTCCGGGTTATGAGCCCGGGGTTGGTGAGACGGGTATAGTGACGTTCACGTTGACGGCGGATGGCAATGGCAGCTGCGGCCAGGTACAGGATCAGATGCAACTGACGATCAACCCCAAACCCATTATGGATCCTGCCCTGGATGCTATTGCCTGTAGTGAAGAAACTGGTGGAATTATACTTGCTGTAGATGGAGGGAGTGTGCCAGCAAGCAGCTATACCATATCAGCAATTAACTTCAATGGCATGACAGCCAGTGCAGGAAACCCCGTGACAGGATCAGGTTTTGGAGCAAATGAAATTGCAGATGACGCCTATACCAACCTTTCTACTATTTCCAGGGATGTGATCTATACGGTATTTCCGGTTAGTACTGATGGATGTACAGGTGATCCTGAAAATGTTATTTTAACTGTTGATCCCGAGCCTGTTGGTTTTGATGATGTGACCAGCACCTGCAGTAATGTGATTCTGAACTATGATCTGCAGGATAACATCAATGATACTGGAAATGGAGGGAATGGTCTCATTTCAACATTCAGTTGGGTAGCAGCAGATAATCCGAATGTCTCCGGAGAAAACACAGGGAATACTAGTGGAGCTTTTATTGATGATGTCTTAGCCAATACTACAAATGTTCAGCAGACGGTCATTTATACAGTTACGCCAACCGGAACGGTAGGTTCCGGATGTGATGGTAATCCCTTTATGGTAACGGTTACGGTAGATCCTGAACCCGTTGGCTACAATGATGTGACCAGTACCTGCAGTAACATTGCTTTAAGTTATGACCTTCAGGCCAATATCGATGATACCGGAAATGGTGGGAATGCGCTGGCTTCTACCTTTAGCTGGGTAGCAGCAGATAATCCGAATGTAACAGGAGAAAATTCAGGGAATACGAGTAGTACCATAATCGACGATATCTTAATCAACACAACGAATGTTTCCCAGGATGTGATATATACAGCTGTACCCACCGGAACTGTTGGAGCAGGATGCGAAGGCACACCATTCACGATCACGGTGAGTGTGGATCCGGAGCCGGTGTATACGGGCGTACTGGATGCGACGGTATGTTCGGATGAGGTGACAAATGTAGTGCTGCCTGGTACGGACGATGATGGCGGTGTGATCGACAGCTATGATATCAGCGCCTCGGTGGATGCGAATCTGACGGGAGCTGCGACAACGGGAGCGGGCATAGTGGATGTGAATGCGATTGGATCGGATGTATTTAATAATGTAACGAATGCCTCACATGATGTGGTCTATACGATCACGCCGTATACGGGCAGTTGTGCGGGCACGGCGTTCACGATCACGGTGACGGTGGATCCGGAGCCGGTACTTTCAGCCTATACCGTTGTTGGAGGTATCTGCAGTGATGTGAATATTGGCATTGATCTCGATACGGATGTATATACAAGTGGTGCAACTGCGACAACCTATACGATCCAGAACATTACTATTCCTGCAGGACTGACACCTGATCCGGGGAATGTAACAGCCGGTTCAGGGAAAGCCTCCAATGCCATATTTAATGATATTTATACGAATACTACTAATGGAGACCTCGATGTCATTTATGACATAATTGGCGTGAGTGCCGATGGCTGCCAAGGGGATCCTGTCCAGGTGACGGTGACTATTAAATCTGAACCGCTTGGAATAGCTGATCAGACCATAACCTGTAGTGATGTTGCTCTGGCATATGATTTGCAGAATAATATCAATTCCCTGGGCAATGGACAGACATCCGATTTTAGTTGGGTAGCCACAGATAACACGAATGTTTCCGGAGAAAGCCTTGCTCCGGTTAGTACCGGGTTGATCAATGACAATATAGAAAACCTTACATCATCAAACCAGACTGTTAACTATACTGTAACTCCGACAGGAAGCAATGGATGTGCAGGAAATGATTTTATCGTGACTGCGGTCATCAAACCCAGGCCACAGATGTCCATTACGAATACCGCTCCATCTATCTGTGAAGGTCTGCAGACGAACATCACTTTGTTGTCGCCAACCGATGGTGCGATCATCACCCTTACCGGTGTGGATTATGCCGGAGGTGATATATCCGGAGGATCACTCACTCCTCCCGAAAACTACACCACTGGACAGAAGATCAGGGAAACGCTGTTCAACGACACTTCTGTTCCACAAACCGTCGAATATGAATTCACCGTTGAAGCCAATGGTTGCGGACCATTAGGACCCTTTTATACCTCTGTTGAAGTTAAACCAGTTCCGGTACTTACCATCACCAACAATGCACCCGCTATTTGTGAGATTGATCTGACCGATATCGATCTTTCGGTGGATGTGGCAGGAGCATCGATTGAACTGATCACTGTAACACCTAGTGACGTATCTGTATCAGGATATACAGTTCCGGGCGCAACCTATGTTTCTGGAGACAAAATTGACGATGATCTGACGAATTCTTCCAATGCAGACCAGACCGTTATTTATACCTTTAGGACAACGGCCAACGGATGCCAGCAGTCTCCGGATCAGTCAGTCACCGTTACAGTTCGACCGACTCCCGATGTGAATGTGGCTGGAATTGATATCTGTAGTGGCAATGTAACTGATGTGACGATCACAAATCCCAATAATGTTCCATATACATCATTTGACTGGGTGGTCTCAGTAACGAATCCCAATATTTCGGGTGCCAGTGATGGATCAGGTAACAAGATTGCGCAGTTGCTTACTAATTCCAATACGGTTCAGGAATCCATCACCTATACGGTTACTCCTTCCGCTATAGGATGCGAAGGAACGCCTCAGGATTATATACAGATCGTGAATCCCGGGAATACTGTCTTTGCCGGTACCGATGTGGTGGAATGCGAAGATACCAGTCCTGTATTCATCACCGATGCTTCGATAGGAGGTGGTGCTACAACATCTACCTGGAATATCGTAAGTGGTAGTGGTATAATAACCGATCCAAATAATATTAATGCTGAATATGAGCCTGCGCCGGGTGAAGTGGGCACGGTAACCCTTGAATTAACCGCCTCGGACCCCAGTACATGTCCATCTGTTGTGGATTATGTAAATATTGTGATTAACCCCAAAGCTATTGTAAATGCAGGTGCGGACAAGACTATATGTGAGGGTGATGAAGCCCTGTTGCTGGATGCCTCCAGAAGTGGAAGTGCCACTTCAGTAACCTGGACTTCAGAAGATGGACTGGGGGCCTTTCTGCCCAATGAAAATACTTTGAATGCGACCTTTGTGCCTGACGCAAGCCATATTGGCGGGACAGTTAAACTTTATATCACCAGCAATGATCCGGCCGGCCCATGTGACC
Organism: uncultured Roseivirgaceae bacterium; assembly: GCA_964645995.1. Taxonomy (GTDB): domain Bacteria; phylum Bacteroidota; class Bacteroidia; order Cytophagales; family Cyclobacteriaceae; genus JAGTVG01. The sequence goes on along the minus strand of CAZYDB010000014.1, from coordinate 27,335 downwards.
CCGCGAAAGATTCAGTTAATATTACCATAAATATAGCCCCAACAGTTTATGCCGGCCTCAGTAAACAGGTCTGTGAAGGCGATAGCGTTCAGCTTTCAGATGCTGCTTTAGGTGGCAGTACTTCTTCAGTTGTTTGGAGTGGGGGAGCCGGTCATTTTTATCCTGATGAAAACACTTTAAATGCATGGTATGTGCCGGACGTAACTGAAAATGGAACTAATGTGATCCTGACGCTGACCTCAAATGATCCGGATGGCCCCGGGCCTTGTGATGTGGTCTCGGACGCAGTAACAATTACTGTTAATAAAGCACCGGTAGTATTTGCAGGAAATGATAGGGTTACCTGTGAATTGAATAGTGTGTTTTTAAGCGAAGCCTCTACCTCCAATTCCGCATCTGTTGAATGGTCCGGAGGAGCCGGATCATTCAGTCCCAATATCACTACTTTACAGGCTACTTACTTCCCTGATGCCAGTGAGATAGCCTCGACTGTCAAATTATATCTGACTGCTTACCCGCTGACGGGTGTTTGTACGGCTATTACAGATTCCATTGAAGTACAGGTGAATGAATCACCGGTTGTAACAGCGGGTACCGATACAGTGATCTGCGAAGGCTCCAGTGTAGTGCTTGACAAGGCATCCATATCAGGAACTGCATCATCCGTTACCTGGACGGGCGGAACCGGAATTTTTCAACCTGACAATGCCACGCTTAATGTTGAATATGTACCCGATGCCACTGAGACAGGCGCTGCAGTTACATTAACGATAACGACAGATGATCCTGATGGAACAGGTCCTTGTGTAGCAGCCTCAGATCAGGTTCGGGTAACCGTTAACAGAGCGCCTGATGTTTTTGCCGGTAATGATAAAGTGATTTGTGAAGGAGATAATGTGTCAATGGGCGATGCCACTTCGGGCGGAAGCACTACCAGTGTTACCTGGACCGGAGGGGCCGGAAGTTTTATTCCTAATAATACTACCCTGAATGCGATCTACGAACCCGATCCGTCAGAAATTGGGTCAACAGTAACCCTGACACTGACATCCAATGATCCCACTGGTCCCTGCGGACCGGTATTCGATGGGGTGGATATTACAATTAATCCTGCTGCCGTCGTTTATGCCGGCACTAATAAGGTGGTTTGTGGTCTTGATTCTGCCGATCTCGATGATGCAACCTTTGGTGGTGCTACTACCTCAATCACCTGGTCGGGAGGGGCCGGTACCTTCTATCCCAATGCTAATACCCTGAGCGCAAAATATATTCCAATAGAAGAGGAAATAGGAACAACCATTAATCTTACCCTTACCAGCAACGATCCGGCAGGACCTTGCGGTATTGTATTTGACCAGGTAGCCGTAACTGTCAACAGGCCTCCCACAGTCAATGCCGGTAGTGATCAGGTCGTATGCGAGGGTTCTGATGTAACCCTGAATGGGTCTATTGGCGGTGGCGCTTCCTCGGCAACCTGGTCCGGTGGAGTTGGATCCTTTTCGAATAATACCAGTTTAAATACGGCATACCTCCCTGATGCCTCTGAAATCGGCACAAATGTGACCCTTACCCTAACCACCAACAACCCTGCAGGGCCTTGTGCAGCCATCTTTGATGAAATGGATCTAACCATTGACGTGGCTCCTGTCGTTGATGCCGGCACTGATGATGCGATTTGTATCGGTGATACTATTTTCCTTGCGGGATCCATCGGCGGATCCGCCGTTTCTGCAACATGGTCGGGAGGCACAGGAACTTTCTCAGACGTGAATGATCTGAATGCCTTATATCTGCCGGATACTACAGAACGAGGTTCACAAGTAATAATCACCCTTACGACTAACGATCCGGCCGGTCCTTGTCCCGCAGGAACAAACAGAGTATTTGAAACAGTTTATGAATTGCCTAACCCGGTATTTACGGGTCTTGATGCACAGGTGGCTATCAACGCGCTGCCTTTTGAACTGGACGGCTTCCCGCAAGGAGGAGACTTCAGTGGCGATGGCATCGAGTCAGGTACTAATATCTTTAATCCATTTTTGGCCGGGGAAGGGAATGCCACCGTAAGCTATGTTTATACCGATATTAATGGTTGTACGAATCAGAGTTCTCAGACAACCTTTGTGAATCCCAAGCCGGATGTTGATATAGTTGGTTTGAACAAGGCGGTTTGTGAAAATGGATCTGATGTTCCGCTAACT
>CAZYDB010000014.1:10966-25124 GCA_964645995.1 uncultured Roseivirgaceae bacterium | reverse complement strand
TCTTTAAAGGGAATGGTGTCGTACTTGTCGGTTCTCAGTATATTTTCGATCCAAGCCGGGCCGGTGTCGGCACTCATGAAATCCAATATGAGTTTACAGATCCATCAACCGACGTCTCTGATACAGTAAGAAGGCCAATCGATGTTTTGCCCGAGCCGAAGCCTGATTTTACGGTGGGCGCCGTCACATGCGTGGATAGCTTGATTCAATTCCAGGATCTGTCAGTTATAAACCCGGTTGACACGATTGAAACATGGGTTTGGAATTATGCTGATAATTCACTTCAGGATAGTACACAAAATACAATTCACAAGTATGAGGCTCCGGGTGAATATCCGGTTAACCTGAGATTGATTTCCAAAGGATCAGGCGGTACATCCTGCACCAATGACACCACCATCCGGGTCAGGATCGGAGCCAGGCCTTTAATTGATTTTGATGCCGAGAACTTTGTCCTCGGTGAGACAACTCTATTTACCGATGAGACCACATTTGACAACGGCCTTTCCGATGATCAGATCATCAGTTGGACATGGGATTTTGATGACGGCAATACTTCTGACCTTCAGGATCCTTCCAATATCTATTCGGCTTCAAATGTTTATGATGTTTCTTTGACGATATTATCGAATCGGGGATGCATGAATGATAAAACCGGAAAAATAGCTATCATCGAAAGTGTGGAAAGTATTGATCCAATGGCAGGTTATTTTGATGATTTTGAAAATATAGCAAGCCTGTGGATTCCAGGCCCATTGGAGGATCCCTATAGTTGGGAATTGGGCATTCCGGCAGGTCAGGTCGTGATAAACTCGGATGGTTCGCAGGTATGGATCACAAAATCTGATTCCGTCCATCTAAATGGTGAACGATCATGGTTACAATCGCCAGCCTTTTATCTTAACAACCTGACAAGACCTATGGTTGAGTTTGATTTCTGGTCAGATCTGAAATCCGGAGATGATGGCGTTGCACTTGAATATTCGATCGATGGCGGTATTTCCTGGCATTTGGTGGGTAATGTCAATCCTGAGATCCAGCCTGGTGGCGACCAGACAATCCTATGGTACGGCAATGAGTGGTATAACAGGATATCAATCACCAGCATGGGAGGATTCAGTAATAATAATACCAAAAATACAGGTTGGACGGATAAGACTAATGGCTGGAGAAAAGCACAGATTTCACTGGATCCGATCATCTTGCGGCATGGCTACAACCAACCGGTTATCTTCAGGTTTGTATTTGGCAGCACACAGGAATCAAATATCGGCGATAATCAGTTTGATGGATTTGCAATAGATAATTTCTGGCTGAAAAACAGGAGGAAGAGAGTCCTGATTGAACAATTTGCAGATTTCGAGGTCAGCCAGGCAAAAGATTTTGTACGGACAAGTATTTATGAAGACCTGCTTGATTCACTGACCTATTCTTCGAGGAATGATGAGGATGTGGTATATATTGAATATCATTATTCACCGGCAAACTCTGCCCAGGATAAGGTCTATGATGAGAATCCCGATATTTCAAGTTCAAGAAGATTTAACCTTGATGCCTATAATGGATCGCGTAAGACGTTTGCCGATGGACTATACCTTACCGGACAACAGGAGATCATCGAACAGTACCGGGTAATCAACAGGAATCTGGATGAACCTGTCTATGACATTGAACTGCGAATTGATCAGGGGGCGAATCAGCCGGTGAATCAGGAGAATATATTCATTGAGGTGGTGCTTACTGCTAATGAGGTGGTGGAAGACCAGGTTTTATTATATACCGTGCTTGTCGAAGACCGGTTCAATAAATATGAATCAACTTATGGTGATCTGAGGAATATTGCAAGACAGATGTTCTCCTTTGACTCAGAAGCCAGGACCCAGCCAACGGTGATCAATGGGCCTTTGCCGGTAGGCAATGATACTGTGATCAGTATTGGAAGGAAAGACCTGAGAGGCTTTATTGAGAATTCGCGGAGTAATTTCAAAGTCATTGCCTTCGTTCAAAACAATAATTCAAACTCACCAGATTATAAGCATATCTACCAGGTTGTATCAAGTAATGTGAACTCTGAAAAAGTTCCGGTTGAAGGGGCCGTTGGTATCGAAGATGAGATTGCAAAGAAAGACCTTAAACAGGTTGTGGTTTATCCTCAACCGGCTAAAGAATATGCCATTGTTGATTTCGGGCGAGAATTGACACAGGATTATATGTGGGAAATCATTGATCAGCGTGGTGTTACGATTGGAAGAGGCACCATGGACAGAGGGGAAGAAGGATTTGAAATAGATACAAGTGCTTTGCCGAATGGTATTCATTTTTTACTGATAGGTGATCACCAAGGGTTAAAATTACATAGAAAGCTGACAATCATACATTAATAAAAAAAGGCTACCGGTATCCGGTAGCCCTTTTTTTGTTTTTTTAACTTCAGCAAAATTCTTCGAAAACATCGGAAAGATGTTCAGCGATCATTTCAGCAGGTCTCCCTTCGATATGATGCCGTTCAATAAAATGAACTAATTCCCCATCTTTAAAAAGCGCGATGGATGGCGAGGAAGGCGGATATGGCACAGTGAATTCCCTGGCCTTACTGGTCGCTTCCATATCCACACCGGCGAAAACAGTTGCCAGTTGGTCGGGCTTTTTGCCGGACCTTTCCAGTGCCAGCTTAACACCGGGACGGGCTGATCCGGCCGCACATCCGCAGACAGAATTAATAACAACCAGGGAGGTTCCCTTGTGGTCCTCAAGATGGGATTCTACTTCCTCCGGGGTTTTAAGTTCCTTAAAACCTGACACAGTCAGGTCATCCCGCATTGGGGCTACTAAATGTTCTGGATACATAGTTTGATTATTTTGATTATAAAAAACCTAATTCTAGTTTCGCGATATCTGACATCATATCCTGGGTGAAGGGAGGATCAAAAGTTAGTTCCACCGTAACTTCATTGACTACGGGGATAGCCTTAACCTTGGATTCAACCTCACTTGGTATAGCCTCTGCCGCCGGACAGGCCGGTGATGTCAGGGTCATCAGAATGTAAACATTATTAATTGGGAATACGTTTATTTCATAAATCAACCCTAATTCATATATATCTACGGGTATTTCAGGATCATAAACGGTCTTGATTGCCTGTACTACCTTTTCTCTTAGATCAGGATCGGATTGCTGATTTGTTTTTTCTTCTCCCATACCAATATTATGATTGATTTTCAAGTTTCGTTTTATAAGCTATTGCATAAAGCTTGATCTGCTTGATCATGGCTGCCAGACCATTGGAACGTTGGCTGCCTATAACTTTATGCATTCCTATCTCATTAATAAAATATAGATCAGTGTTAATTATTTCTTCTAGTTTTTGTCCTGATAATACCCTTATCAGCAGACTGATCAGCCCCCTGGTGATATCCGTATTACTGTCAGCTTTGAGTAATAAACGGCCATCTTTTTCTTTCGCTATAAGCCAGACTTTTGACTGGCACCCTTTGATAAGGTTTTCTTCTTTTTTGAATTTATCATCAAGAGGCTCCAGTTTTTGCCCTAGTTCCATGATATAAAAGATTATACTCTCCATATCATTTCCAAGAATGGAAAACTCTTCAGTAATTTCTTTCTGTATCTGATCTGTTAATTTATGAATCACTTTCTCTTTAACTTAACAATTTTTTTTAATTGATTGGCCATGGTATCAATTTCTTCATACGTATTATAAATGGAAAAAGATGCCCTTGCGGTGCCTTCGACTCCCAATCTCCTCATCAGGGGTTGTGTACAGTGATGCCCCGTTCTTATGGCTATTCCGGAAGCATCCAGAAAAACGCCGATATCGAATGGGTGAACCTGGTCAATATTAAAAGAAACTATTCCAGACTTATGGCGCGCATTCCCAAAAATCCTTAAGCCTTCGATTTGTTTTAATTGCTTATGCGCGTAAGCAATTAGGCCTTGTTCGTGGTTATATATTTCCTTTTTTGAGATCGAATTTATATAGTCAATGGCTGATTTTAAGCCAATAACATCTGCAATATTAGGCGTTCCGGCTTCAAATTTAAAAGGGAGGTGGTTATAGGTTGTTTTTTCAAAGGTGACTTCATTGATCATTTCACCTCCTCCCCGGTAGGGCGGCATGGATTCGAGAAGATTTTTTTTGCCATATAATACACCTACCCCGGTCGGCCCGAACATTTTATGTGAAGAAAAGGCAAAAAAATCACAATCAAGTGATTGAACATCAATAGTTATATGAGCGGCCGATTGCGCCCCGTCAATCAATACCATAGCTCCGTATTTATGGGCTTCATCAATTATTGTTTTAATAGGATTGATGGTACCCAACGAATTGGAGATATGAACTATGCTTACAATTTTTGTTTTATCGGATAAGAGACCCCGAAACGCATCAACAAGGATTTCTCCATCATCGGAGACTGGTATGATTTTTAGTTTAGCTCCTTTCTTTTCACAGATCATCTGCCACGGAACAATATTGGAGTGATGTTCCATGGCGGATATTATAACTTCATCTCCCTTTTTCAGGAATTCAGAACCATAGGAGGAGGCAACGAGATTTATGCTGTCGGTAGTGCCATAGGTGAAAATGATCTCTTCCTCGGAAGAAGCACTGAGAAAGGATTTTAAAGCAGACCGCGTTAATTCGAAGGTGTCAGTGGCGCGTTCTGCCAGTGAATGTATTCCGCGATGAATATTTGAATTGTATTCTCTATAATACGTATCTATAGCCCGGATCACTTCCAACGGTTTTTGTGTGGTGGCAGCATTATCAAAGTATGTTAAAGGCTTTCCATTGATCGCCTGGTCAAGAATCGGGAAGTCCTTTCTGACCTTGACAGGATCAAGTTTTGTGGCCGGCAATATTGCTTTTTCAAATGTGTCTGGTGACATTAATCCTTAATTTGGTAACCCAATTGATCATTTAATTTTTGCGCCAGAAACTTCTTAAGTGGCGCTTGGTCAACTTTATCGACGATCTCAAAGGCATAGGCATGAAGTAACAAAGCTTTTGCCGTTTTCAGGTCCAGCCCTCTGGATCTCAGGTAGAATAATTGTTCATCATCAATTTGGCCGGTTGTTGCGCCATGCGAACATTTCACATCATCAGCCCAAATTTCAAGTTGAGGTTTAGTATTTATTGTAGCCGTATCGGTTAAAACGATGTTTTTGTTTGATTGGAAGGCATTTGTTTTCTGGGCATTCGGCCGCACATAGATCTTACCATTGAATATGCCTTTTGCATGATCATCTATTACGCCTTTATAATTTTCATTACTGAAACAATTAGCTTTCCGATGATCGACAGTGGTGTGATTATCGATAAGATCATTATTTCTGAGATAATACAATCCATACAAATGTGATTCGCAATTCTCCTCATCGAGAATAAAATTAAGGTTATTGCGTAAAAGCTTTCCCTTTAAAGAGAAGGTGAATGTATTGACGTTGCTGTTGGACCGCTGATAAATATTTGTATGATTGATATGTGTTTCTTCTGCTGATTTTTGTTGTACTTTATAATAATTAAACTTAACTCCGTTATCAGCAAAAACCTCTGTTAAATGATTCTCGAAGCCACCTTTACCTGATTCAGAAATATAAAATTCCGTTAATTCAAGTTTGCTGTCTTTCTCAAGAATTATTACCGATTGACTGTTGATTAGTTCAGTGTTTTTCTGATCTTTTGAAATATGGTAACAGTAAACCGGGATTGACTCGGTACGTTTATTCACCTTAATGAACACACCCATTCCAACAAAAGCATTGTTTAAGTCAATGAAGGGATCGTTGTTAATGTTAAATCGCTTATATGAATCAATGAAGTATTTATCAAACTCTTCCTTTTTAAGATCGGAAAGAGGTTTGATCGTAATGGAACCTGAAGCATGATCCGGATTAGAATATTCCCCATTCAGTATCCCATTAATGAAAAACAGATGGATCGCGTTACTATCCTGCAATTTTATTGACTCAAAAAGCACCGGATCAATTTCCGGCTGGTCGTGCTTTAGCTCAAATTTTTCCGGGTAATTTCTGAAAACCGGGAAATATTTATAATCTTCTGTTTTTTTTCCCGGCAGTCCCTGGTTAAGAAACCGGTCCATGGCCGCCTGACTATATCTCATGAAAGCATCACCTTTTCCTCTTATATGCTCCTGGAATAATTTTTTGATATTTTCTGTCGCAAGAGTAATGGTATTGGTAGCCATAAGTAATGATTTAGCTTGTTGAATTTATTTAAACGGTGGAAGTGTTAAATTCTTCTTTTATCCAGTCGTACCCTTTTTCCTCCAGTTTCATTGCCAATTCTTTTGTGCCGGATTTTACAATTTTACCCTGGTATAAAACATGGACATAATCAGGGACTATATAATTTAACAGGCGTTGATAGTGGGTGACCACAATCACGGCATTTTCTTTCGATCTAAATTTATTAACACCATTGGCAACAATTTTTAGTGCATCAATATCAAGACCACTGTCAGTTTCGTCGAGAATAGCCAGTTTTGGGTTTAGAACTGTCATTTGAAAGATCTCATTTCTTTTCTTTTCACCCCCTGAAAACCCTTCATTAAGGCTACGGCTCAGCAGACTCTGGTCCATATCTACGAGTTTCATTTTTTCTCTGATATGAGTTAAAAAGGATACAGCATCCAGGGGTTCCAGCCCCTGGGATTCCCGGATCTGGTTAAGAGAAGTTTTTAGGAAATTAGTAGTACTTACGCCCGGTATTTCAATAGGGTATTGAAAAGCCAGAAAAATGCCTGCCCTTGCCCGCTCCTCAGGATCCAGGTCGAGAAGATCCCGGCCTTCGTAGGTGATATTACCCCCGGTTACTTCAAATTGTTCCCTCCCAGCCAATACTGATGCCAGCGTACTTTTGCCCGATCCGTTGGGTCCCATGATGGCATGGACCTCGCCGGATTTAACATCCAGATTGATTCCGTTCAGAATTTCTTTGTCTTCAATGGTTGCTTTGAGATTCTTTATGGTAAGCATAATGATTGCTGAATTATTTTTTTAACTTTTTTATCCTACACTTCCTTCAAGCGTAATTGCCAGTAATTTTTGAGCCTCTACTGCAAATTCCATGGGAAGCTTATTTAATACTTCTTTTGCATATCCATTAACTATAAGCGCAACGGCTGTTTCGGTATCTATTCCCCTTTGGTTGCAATAGAAAAGCTGATCCTCACCGATTTTCGAGGTTGTCGCCTCATGTTCAACATGGGCAGTTTTATTATCCACTTCAATGTAAGGGAACGTATGTGCTCCGCATTGATCACCCATCAGAAGTGAATCACATTGTGAAAAGTTTCTTGAATTTTCTGCACGTTTCATGACTTTTACCAATCCCCTGTAGCTGTTCTGGCTGCGACCGGCAGAAACACCCTTTGATACGATCCGGCTCTTGGTGTTTTTGCCAATATGGATCATTTTTGTTCCGGTATCCGCCTGTTGGAGATTGTTTGTTATGGCAACTGAGTAAAATTCCCCGATTGAATAGTCTCCTTTGAGGATACAACTCGGGTATTTCCAGGTAACAGCTGATCCGGTCTCTACCTGTGTCCAGGATATTTTCGAATGATCACCGGCACATAGTCCTCTTTTAGTCACAAAATTATAAATACCACCCTTTCCATTCTTATCCCCCGGATACCAGTTTTGGACAGTGGAATATTTAACTTCGGCGTCTTTGGCGGCGTAGATCTCAACGACGGCAGCATGAAGCTGATTTTCATCCCGCATGGGAGCAGTACACCCTTCCAGGTAACTAACATAGGAGCTTTCTTCCGCTACGATAAGTGTCCTTTCAAACTGCCCCGTATTTGCTGCATTAATCCTGAAATAAGTCGACAGTTCCATAGGGCATTTGACCCCTTTAGGGATATAACAGAATGACCCATCACTGAAAACAGCAGAATTCAGTGCCGAGAAATAATTGTCATTAATGGGCACTACCGATCCAAGGTATTTTTTAACAAGTTCCGGGTGGTTTTGGACCGCTTCACTGAAGGAGCTGAAAATAATTCCTAGTTCACCCAGCTTTTCTTTGAACGTGGTAGCTACTGATACGCTGTCCATTACGGCATCAACAGCAACCCCGGTAAGCCTTTTTTGTTCCTGAAGGGAGATTCCCAGCTTCTCGAAAGTCTCAAGTAATTCAGGATCAACTTCCTCAAGGCTTTTTGGGGTGGCCTTCTGCTTGGGAGCAGAGTAATAAATGATGTCCTGGTAATTGATCTCAGGGTATTTTACGTTAGGCCATCTTGGCTCTTTCATTTTTTGCCAGTGCCTGAATGCCTTCAGGCGCCACTCAAGAAGCCACTCCGGTTCATTTTTTTTGGCAGATATGAAACGGACAATATCTTCGTTCAATCCCTTTGGCGCAGATTCCGATTCAATGTTGGATACCCACCCATATTTGTATTCTGATTGCGTTATTTCTTCAAGGATCTGATCATTTTCGGCCATAGCAAACTTTTATTTAGACTGATTATAAACAATACAAACATACAACAAAAACATAACTATTTTGTTCGTGAATTGAAAAAAATAACAGGATTGTTAATGCTTAACGTGTGGGAAAAGTAGCAGCCGGCAAAGACTGCTTAATGAATGTTTAAATGCGTTAACGATCAGGCGCCGAATTGTATGTGCCTGTTAAGGCTTTCTTCCAGTGAAATTATTGTTTCCGTTCTTTCAATACCTTCTACCTTTTGAATCTTGTCATGCAGCACATCCTTGAGATGATTAGTGTCTCTGCAATGAAGTTTTACAAAAATATTATAATTACCCGTTGTATAATGGACTTTGACGATCTCAGATATATTGTGAAGTTTCTTGATCACCTGGTCGTACAAGGAGCTTTTTTCAAGATATATTCCCAGAAAGGCAGTTATATCAAAACCCATTTTTGAATAATCCATTTTTAGGGTTGTTCCCTTCACAATTCCCAGTTCTTCAAGTTTTCGCATTCTGACATGAACTGTACCGCCGGAAACAAATACACGTTTAGCTACTTCAGTGTATGGCATCTTAGCATCCTCTGTTAAAAGTGCCAATATCTTTAAATCAACGTTGTCAATCTCGTAATTTTTACTCATCTTCCGTTTATTGTATTATGATTTTTATAACCTAAGCTCCGCAAAGGTACAAATTATATAAATTTTTGTCAATAAAATAAAATCATTTTAATTAAATAATATTTTTATTAATTTTGATTAACAAGAAAAAGAACAAACAGGGTTGATTTTATTACTATTTAACCCTCCTTTTACTCTTCGTTTTTGGGTTTATGTTGTTTAAGCGATCTGAAAAATCAGATCGCTTTTTTTGTTTAAATTTAATAATTTTATAATATTTTGAAATATTTTTAAAAGATAAAAAGATAATATTGTTAAATTATTGTTTTTAAAAAGAGAAATATGGAGAACTACCCATGGTTTCAGCAGTATCCAAAAGGAATACCCAACACAATCGATCCTGATAAATACCATACGCTAAACACTTTGTTTAAAGAAAGTTTTAAAAAATATGATGAGTTAGTGGCGTATGAGAATATCGGGTCTAAACTCTCTTTCAGGCAACTGGACAGATTGTCTCTTAATTTTGCAAAATATCTTCAGGGGAAATTAGGTTTAAAAAAGGGCGATCGGATAGCCATTCAAATGCCAAACCTTATGCAATATCCTGTGGTCTTAATCGGAGCATTACGGGCGGGTCTGATCATTGTGAATACAAATCCTTTATATACACCCCGTGAAATGGAACATCAATTCAGGGATTCTGGTGCCAAAGCCATTGTGATCCTTGAAAATTTTGCCTCTAATTTACAGAAAATCCTTAAAAATACAGAAATCAAACATGTTATCATCACCAAAATCGGCGATGTGCTTGGTGGAATTAAGGGTGAGATTGTAAACCTTGTTGTGAAGCGTATTAAAAAAATGGTTCCCGCCTATCAAATTGAAGGAGCCATCAAATTTAAGCATACGATCAAATCCGGCACTTCCTTTGATTTTAAAGACCCGGAACTATCTTCTGAAGATATTGCCTTCCTTCAATATACCGGTGGAACGACTGGGGTTTCAAAAGGTGCAATGCTTACCCATCGCAATATGATTGCCAATATGGAACAGATCTCTGCATGGATGTTGCCCAAGTTGATTGAAAGGGAAGAGATTGTCATTACCGCACTGCCTCTCTATCATATTTTTGCACTCACGGTAAACTGCCTTTCCATGTTAAAAATCGGTGCAAGAAATATCCTGATCACTAACCCACGGGATATGCCGGCATTTGTAAAAGAATTGAAAAAGTATCCTTTTACAGTTTTTACTGGTGTAAACACATTATTTAATGCCTTATTAAATCAGGAGAATTTTCGAAAACTGGACTTTTCTAAATTTAAAGTTGCTGTTGGGGGGGGGATGGCAGTTCAGAATTCAGTCGCGAAAAGATGGGAAGAGTTAACAGGATTGGGCCTGGTTGAAGGATACGGATTGTCAGAAACAGCTCCTGTCTTAACCTGTAATCCCATTGATGGTACTGAGAGAATTGGTACTATTGGGATCCCCGTTCCGAGCACAGAAATAAAAGTTCTGGATGATAACGGCAAGGAAGTTGGGGTTGGCCAGACCGGTGAAATATGTGCCAAGGGACCACAGATAATGCCGGGTTACTGGCAAAATCAGGAAGAGACGGATAATGTCTTCAGTGACGGCTGGTTTAGAACAGGCGATATTGGGTTAATGAATGAGGATGGTTTCTTTAAAATCGTTGACCGGAAGAAAGAGATGATCAATGTTTCGGGTTTTAACGTATATCCCAATGAAGTTGAAGACGTCCTTGCAAGTCATCCAAAAGTACTTGAAGTAGGCGTAGTGGGCGTTCCGGATGAGAGATCTACAGAGATCGTCAAATGTTTCATTGTTAAGAAAGATGATTCGCTCAGTGAAGATGAAATATTCGCTTATTGCAAGGAAAACCTTACCGCGTATAAACGGCCCAAAAGAATTGAGTTTAAAGATGAACTGCCAAAATCCAATATTGGCAAGATTCTGAGAAGGATCCTTAGGGAACAGGATGTAGAAAGTGTTGGTTAATTTATTTTTCAGAAAAAATATTCTAAATTGTAGATTGGCAACATTTGTTCTTTATGCGATCTCCTGATTATAAGAAATTTATCTTTTTCATAACAATCGCAACCCTGTTGTATGTATTTCTGCTTTCCGGATTATTATTTTTTGAGAAAAATACCACCGGGGGCACGATTCACCGGTTTGACGAAGCCATTTGGTACTCGATTGTAACCTTAACAACCGTTGGCTACGGAGATTATACACCGGTATCGATGGGAGGGAGGTTTATTGGGATAGTTTTCGTAATATTAAGCTTAAGTGTCTATGGCATATTAATCGGTCAAATCACAAATTTTATGGCTACTGTTAAACAAAATAAGAAACTTGGGTATCTCGGGACGGATTTTGAAAACCATACGGTTATAATTGGCTGGAATTCCTTTGGGAAAGCTGTTGTGGATCAGCTGGTAGGGGTTGGGAAAAAAGTTGCTGTTATTACCAATAACAGCAATGATCTTGAATTGATACGTGAGAATTATAATAAAAAGCTGGTGTATATACTTTTTTCCGATCTTAAGAATTTTGATCTGATCAAAAAATCCAATATTCACCTGGCATCGAATGTTTTCATCAACCTTCCGGATGATACCGAGAAACTGGTCTATATTCTTAATCTGCGTAAGGTGTTCGGGGACTTAAAGATAGTGGTAACATTGGATAACAGCGACTTAAAAAATACCTTCCATAGTGCTGGAACAACCTATACAATATCGAAAAACGAAATTTCATCCAAATTACTTGCCAGTTATATTTTTGAACCCGATGTGGCTGAATACAGTGAGGATATTATGTCCTATGCCGAAGATGAAGACGATCATGACATCAAAGAGTTTAAAGTACTGAAATCGAATCCTTATTGCGGACGGGAGTATGATTATGCGTTTTTAAACCTGAAGAAAAACTGTAATAGCATATTGATCGGCATTAGTAAAGATGAGGGGAATAAGAGAGTGCTGATAAAAAATCCGGCGGATCAATTGGTCATAAATGAAAACGATTACCTGATCATGATAACCAGTAACCGTTCTCAAAAATTACTCAACAAAATATTTCAGACCGAGGAAGGTTTTCTGGGGGCTTGATCTATTCGGCCCCGGGTTTATCAACTCCGGGTTTAGCGGCAGGGCTACCCGAATTATCCATTTTATCGAATAATTTTCCAATCGTCAATCCCTGTACCACTATTGAAAACAATACAACCGAATAGGTCATGGCGATGATAAGATTAATTATTTCAATATCAACATACCCTTCTGCCCTGTCATAGAGGGAGAGAGCCAATGCAACGGAGATCCCCCCCCGTAATCCACTCCAGGTAATGATCCTGATCGTATATTTCGGTATTTTTTTGCCCCCTATCCTGAACGCGGTTAACGGTGTTCCGACCGCAATAAAACGTGAAAGGAGGATGACCACAATGGCAATGCCTGAGGCAATGAAAAAGTCCAGTTCCCAGGTGATTATAATAATCTGCAAACCGATTAGGATAAATAAAATGGCGTTTAATGCCTCATCCAATAAATGCCAGAATTTATATACATAATCTCCGGTTACATTGGCAAGTTTTTCACTTCTCCCTTCTCTTCCAACCATAATTCCCATGGTCACCATGGCAAGGGGGCCGGAAACATGGAGCATTCCAGCGATGCTGGCTCCGCCCATTACCATGGAAAGTGTGACGAGAACTTCAATTTCAGTAAATTCATTAGGAATGATTTTTAGGAGGTAGAACCCCACCGATCCTATGATAAGGCCGAGCAAAACCCCGCCAAATACTTCCTGAAGAAAGAGGAAGAAGGTATTGGTTGCCTCAAAATCACTATGGGCACCTGTTGTGGCTATGTGCAGTATGGTCAGAAAAACAACTACACCAACGCCATCATTGAATAACGATTCACCGGCAATCTGCGATTCCAGGTTTTTCGAGGCAGAAGTCTTCTTGATCATAGCCAGGACGGCAATTGGGTCGGTTGGAGAAATAAGGGCGCCAAATAAGAGACAGTAAATGAAATCAATTTGCAGGCCGATATAGGGAAGGAGATAAAAAATCAACCCGCCGATCAAAAAGGTAGACAATAATACCCCAAAGGTAGCTAATGTGAGTATTATCCATTTTTCTTCACTCAATTTTTTAAGATTAATCTCCAGGGCTCCGGCAAAAAGCAAAAAGCTCAGCATTACGTTCAATAGTACATCAGAAAAATTATACTCCTCCATAATGCCTGTAGCAAGTTCTCGGAGAGTAGCAAATATTTTTTCTCCAAGCACGATAAAAACCGATAACCCCAGCGCCAGGATCATTAAGCCTATGGTAGAGGGTAATTTTAAATATTTGGCATTTACAAGGGTAAAAAGTGCCGCCATAACAATCAGCAGGGTGATCAGATCCAGTACATCCATGAGTGGTGCTTTTAGTTAAGTATTTTCACACAGGAAAAATCTCATAATATTAAAAGAAAATCAAGCTTTATTTATAAAATCTTTTTTATTCAGGAAAAACCACATAATTTTTACTCTTAAAGCTATTCTTTTAAAGGTTTCTGCATCATGTGGCGTTATTTGAAATTCGTCCTTTGTTTTCATTGTTTTACAAGTTTAGTTTGTGTAAACCTATTTTAGCACAAGACATTAATAACGGCGCTTGGAGGTGCCGACCAAAGGCCGAGCATCCCTTTCTGCCAGGCAGGCTCGTGTCGTGGACACGGAAACGGAAGTAGGCAGGTAGCAGGAATTAGCTGATAGGGGTTAGCTGATAGGATTTAGCTGATAGGAGTTGGCTGATAGGAGTTAGCTGATAGGGGTTAGCTGATAGGATTTAGCTGATAGGATTTAGCTGATAGGATTTAGCTGATAGGATTTAGCTGATAGGGGTTAGCTGATAGGATTTAGCTGATAGGAGTTAGCTGATAGGGGTTAGCTGATAGGAGTTAGCTGATAGGAGTTAGCTGATAGGATTTAGCTGATAGGATTTAGCTGATAGGATTTAGCTGATAGG
>CAZYDB010000014.1:7369-10866 GCA_964645995.1 uncultured Roseivirgaceae bacterium | reverse complement strand
TTAGCTGATAGGATTTAGCTGATAGGGGTTAGCTGATAGGATTTAGCTGATAGGATTTAGCTGATAGGGGTTAGCTGATAGGAGTTAGCTAAAGGTCGATCATCATGGTCTCCTTACGGGCAGACTCGTGGTTTAATCACGGAACTAAATTCACACTTTATGCTCATACACTCATTGTTATCGACTGTATATCCGCAAAAGCGTTATCCGGCTTTTTCTTTATAATTACGATTGAATTATTGAGGAGGGAAAGCGTATGGTTGATTTTGGGAAAAAAATCCTAATTAAGTTTTTTGTATTTGATCCTTCCGGGGGTAACGTCGCCTAATCTTTGCTTTTTATTTTCTTCATATTCAGTAAAACTGCCCTCGTACCAGTAAACCTTTGAATCTCCTTCAAAGGCCAGAATATGGGTGACGACCCTGTCGAGAAACCACCGGTCATGGCTTATGATCACTGCACTACCGCCAAAGTTTTCAAGACCTTCTTCAAGCGCTCTCAATGTATTGATGTCCAGATCATTGGTAGGTTCATCAAGCAATAGCAGATTAGCTCCCTGTTTCAAGGTAAGCGCCAGGTGAACCCTGTTCCTCTCACCACCGGAAAGCATGTTCACTTTTTTCTCCTGATCTGTTCCGGAAAAGTTGAATCTGCTGACATAGGCTCTTGAATTTATTTTTTTACCACCCAGTGTCAGCCATTCTTCGCCTTCTGAAATCGTTTGCCATACTGTCTTTTCCTGGTTGATAAACTCGTGTTCCTGGTCTACATACGCATATACAACTGATGATCCTGTCTCAAAATGACCATCATCAGGCATTTCTGATCCGGTGATCAGTTTAAAAAGAGTGGTTTTCCCCGCTCCATTCGGTCCGATAACACCTACAATACTTCCGCGGGGTAAACTGAAATTCATATTCTCAAAAAGCAACTTGTCACCGTATTGTTTTTTAACATTTTTAGCTTCGATCACTTTATCACCCAGTCTGGGGCCCGGTGGAATATAGATCTCGAGTTTTTCATCAATTTTTCTGGCTTCTTCGCCGATCAGTTTCTCATATGCGTTCAAACGCGCTTTCGATTTGGCACGTTTTCCCTTGGGTGTCATCCTGATCCAGTCCAATTCTCTTTTCAGGGTTTGCTGCCGTTTGGATTCTGTTTTTTCTTCCTTGCGGAGCCGCTCCTGTTTCTGTTCCAGCCATGATGAGTAATTCCCTTTCCAAGGGATTCCTTCTCCACGGTCCAGCTCAAGGATCCACCCGGCGACATTGTCCAGAAAATAACGATCATGGGTAACTGCTATTACCGTTCCCTTGTAATTAGACAGGTGATTTTCCAACCAAAGAACACTTTCCGCATCAAGATGATTGGTGGGTTCATCAAGCAACAGAATATCCGGTTGTTCAAGTAAAAGTCTGCAGAGTGCCACTCTTCTCTTTTCCCCGCCAGATAATACACTTACAGGCATATCAGGCGCAGGGGTGCGTAATGCATCCATAGCCTTTTCCAGTTTAACATCAAGGTCCCAGCCATCTGCCTGTTCTATTTTTTCCTGCACTTCTCCCTGCTGCCGGATCAACCGGTCCATTTTATCCGGATCTTCCAGAATCTCCGGATCTCCGAATTTTTCATTGATCCGTTCAAATTCATCCAGGAGATCCGTGATCGTTTTTACTCCTTCTTTAATGACTTCGATAACTGTTTTGTCCTTATCAAGAGCCGGCTCCTGCTCAAGATAACCTATCGAATAGCCCGGAGAAAAAGCGATTTCACCCAGGTATTCCTGCTCAATACCTGCTATGATTCTAAGTAAGGTTGATTTACCTGATCCGTTCAGACCAAGGATGCCGATCTTCGCGCCATAAAAGAAGGAAAGATAAATGTTTTTTAGTATTTGTTTTTTAGGAGGGTAGATTTTTCCGACCCCATTCATTGAGAAAATGATTTTTTCCTGGCTCATAAGCTGATGATTTCTTACAAATATTGATAAAATAATTGTATATCCACTTCAGCATTGCTTTTTTTGTATCCTGATCACATTTGCCATAAGTAAATAATATATAGCTTGTCAGATAATCCTTACGCTTTAATTAAAGGGAATAAAATTATCAGAAAATCTTTTCTTGATTTCCCTGAACGGGAAATTGGTGAGATCCGGGAAGACGAAAAAACTTCACTGCAATATTTTGAGGATCGTTTTAGAATTGCGAGCCGTAAAGTTGATGATCTTGAAAAGGAGATCACTGAAAATGAAAATAAGGGCTCCTATCTTATGAAATTGATCCACCTGAAAGACTATTTGGTTATGTTTGATGGTTTGGGTGATTTTGGTGGATTGTTTGAACGATTACAAAAGCAGGAACTATACCTGAAGGAAATAATTCGACTGAACCGTTTGAAAAACCTGGAAATCAAACGGTCGTTATTAAGTGAGCTTGAAGTATTAAAAGACCATTATAATCTGAACGAAGCCGGAGAAAGAATTAAAGAAATAAAACAGAGCTGGATTCGGACCGGGGCTGTTGCAGAGGAATTCCAGGAGGAATTCGAAGAGAAATTCAGTGAACTCCTTGATCTTTTCAATAAAAGAAAACAGATTTTTTATGAGGACCGAAAAAAAATGATGCATGAAAATGTGACGAAGTATCAGGATATCCTGACCCGGTCTGAAAAATTATTAAATTCACCCGATATTGTTAACAGTGCTGAACAACTGAAGAGTATACAGGTTGAATGGAAGGCTCTTGGAAAAATCCCTGCGGAAGACTATAACCGGCTTAAAGATCAGTTTCAGAAAATCAATGACGAGGTTTTTAACAGATTCAAGGATTATAAAAAGCAACTGAAAAAAGATAAACAAAGTGCAATTCATGATACCTTAGCACAAAAAAAAGATATTATTAGTGAATTAAAACAGGCAATTCAGAAAGAAAATATTAATCTGGAGGTGACCAGGAAGGAATTTATTCAGAAATGGAAAAAGATCAATAATATCTTTCATAAAGAAATTTATCAGGTAAACAATCAGTTTGGCAGTGAAATTGCCAGAATCGAAGAATTATTATTTCTTGATAAAATAGTAAGGAAGAAAAACAGCAAATTTGATAAATTGCCTGAGAAAAGGAAGAAAGAACTTAAGGTCAATACCTTAAAGGAACTGATCCGGCGTGATCAACGTGATTTGGAACAATACAACAGGAATCTTGAGATATTTAACCTGAAATCGGGAACGATCGATCGTATGATCAACGGCAAGATGCAGGCCAAAGAAAACAGCCTGGACATTAAGAAAGATCTTCTGAACAAACTTGAATCATGATTTTTTATACCAATAGTATGTTTATTTAAACATCCATTAATGTCAGAACAAATACTAATAGTTGATTTTGGATCACAGTATACCCAGTTAATTGCACGCCGGGTCAGGGAATTGAATGTATATTGCGAAATTCATCCTTTTAATCAGTTGCCGGAATTAAGTGATCAGATTAAAGGGG
>CAZYDB010000014.1:0-7359 GCA_964645995.1 uncultured Roseivirgaceae bacterium | reverse complement strand
GGGGTAATATTATCAGGAAGTCCGTGTTCTGTGATGGATAGGAATGCTCCCGCCATTGATGTTGAAGAGTATATTGGTAAGGTTCCGGTTCTTGGTATTTGTTATGGTGCTCAACTTATAGCCCATCATTATAGGGGCAATGTGCTTCCTTCAAAAATACGAGAATACGGCCGGGCAAGACTGGAAAAGATAGACCAGCATTATGACTTGTTAAAGGAAATACAGTTGAACACGCAGGTTTGGATGTCGCATGGTGACACAATTGATTTTCTTCCAGCAGGTTTTAACACCATTGCAAGCACTTCATCGGTTAATATTGCGGCCTACAAGCTGGATACGCATGAAGTATATGGGATACAATTCCATCCGGAGGTCACCCACACCATTGAGGGAAAGGCCATTCTCCGCAATTTTGTTGTTCATATATGTGGATGCAGCCAGGACTGGACACCTGATATCTTTATTGAGACAACCATAGCAGAAT
Organism: uncultured Roseivirgaceae bacterium; assembly: GCA_964645995.1. Taxonomy (GTDB): domain Bacteria; phylum Bacteroidota; class Bacteroidia; order Cytophagales; family Cyclobacteriaceae; genus JAGTVG01. Next base: position 6,875 of record CAZYDB010000014.1, on the reverse strand, counting down.
TAAAGGCTAATTTGGGTTCCGGTAATGTGGTGTTAGGCCTGTCCGGCGGGGTCGACTCAAGTGTAACGGCTGTATTGATACATAAAGCCATAGGTCAACGTCTTCATTGCATTTTTGTGGATAATGGTTTGTTGCGCAAAAATGAATTTGAGACCGTACTCGATTCCTATAAGCATATGGGGTTGAATGTTAAGGGAGTGGATGCCAAAGAGCAATTTTATTCCGCCCTCAAGGGGATCAATGAACCCGAAGAGAAACGAAAAGCCATCGGCAGGGTGTTCATTGATGTATTCGATCAGGAAGCACATATGATCTCCAATGTTGAATGGCTGGCCCAGGGCACCATTTATCCGGATGTTATCGAATCGGTCTCTGTTAAAGGGCCTTCTGCCACAATTAAGTCTCATCATAACGTCGGCGGATTACCTGCTACGATGAAATTAAAGGTTGTTGAACCCTTAAACGCCCTGTTCAAAGATGAAGTTAGGAGAGTAGGTGAAAACCTCGAAATTGATAAGGTCATATTGAGCCGGCATCCTTTTCCGGGACCCGGGCTGGCCATACGGATTTTAAGTGATATTACCCCGGAAAAAGTTCGAATCTTACAGGAGGTGGATGATATTTTTATTGCTGCATTAAAGAACAAAGGATTGTATGATGATGTATGGCAGGCCGGAGCCATCTTGTTACCCATTCAGTCGGTAGGGGTTATGGGCGATGAGCGGACCTATGAGAGTGTTGTCGCATTAAGGGCAGTGTCAAGTGTTGATGGAATGACTGCCGATTGGAGCCAGTTACCCTATGATTTTCTTGCCGACGTTTCCGGTGAAATTATTAACAGGGTTAAAGAAGTTAACAGAGTCGTTTATGATATCAGTTCCAAACCCCCCGCCACAATTGAGTGGGAATGATCTGTAAAATAATGATTAATGGTTAAAAAAATCATATTGCTTATTGCATGTACCGGTATCTTGTCCGGTTTAAATGCCCAATCACCGGGCCCCCTTAAAAGGGAGTATTTACGTGGAAAACAGATGTATGAAGAGGGCCGGTATGAAATGGCAATGGAGATACTTAAACCATTGACGCTTACATCCAATAAAAGTCCTTATGCTCCCTATGCTGCTTATTATTATAGTCTTGCAGCCATAAATGAAGACTATAATTTCCTCGCCGAGGAAATGCTGCAATCAACCCTTAAGGCGTATCCTGACTGGGAGCAGGTTGATTTGCTGAAATTCTGGCTCGTTAAGATCTACCTTAAGGAAGAGGATTATGGTTCAGCAATTGAAATATCATCAAAAATTAATGATGCTTCCCTGCAATCAAAATCAGATGAGCTTGTTAAGGGAGACCTTGCCTTAATTGATGATATCGATGGGTTAAAGGAGCTATACTTTAAATATAAGGATTATGCTCCCCTGGCATATGTGTTGGCTGACAAAATCATGTTGCGCCCTTTATTTGACCAGGATCGGGAATTATTAAAAGAGGTTGTAACCCGTTTTGATCTTGACAGGAACAAATATTATTTTATTGATGCGGTTATGTCCGAGAAGAAAGATCAATACAATGTTGCCGTGTTATTCCCTTTTATGTATGATGATATTATTCCCGATCAGGTAAGAAGGAACAATCAATTTATTCTTGATCTTTATGAGGGCATGAAGCTGGCTGGTGATCAGCTTCTTGAGAAGGATAATACCATTAATCTTTATGCTTTTGATACAGAAAAAGATGCAGAGACAACAAAAAGAATAATTGAATCAGGACAGTTGGAAGGTATTGATCTGATCATAGGTCCCTTGTATCCGGGCCCTGTTTCCGTTATTTCGGAATTCTCTTTGGAGAACCGTATCAATATGGTTAACCCTTTATCATCCAATTTCGATCTCATCAATAAAAACCCTTTTTGTTTTTTGATAAAACCCACCTTGCAGAGGCAGGCATTGGAAGCAGAGAAATATGTGAGTGATCATGTCGATAATAAACATGGAATAATATTTTATGAAAACTCAGATTCCGATTCCCTGCTGGCGTATACTTATAAACAGGCGATAGAAGAGGATTCCTTCAATATTGTGTATTCAAGAAAAATTTATGATGAAGATACTTTCAGCGTTTACAAAATGCTGACGAGGAAAGTCAAATTCAAAGAGGTTGCTTTAACCAGGGAAGATTCAACCTGGTACATTGAAAGATATGACCTCTATGATTATTTTGAAGAGCTGGCCTTACGAAAAGAAGATAAGAATAAAAATAGCAGGCCGCTGGAGTTGTATGTTATACCTCCGGATAGTATAGGGCATATTTTCGTTGCTTCGGGTAATGAATTAATAGGGACGAATGTGATCAGCGGAGTTGGCACCAGGGGTGATTCCATCCTAATTATCGGTGATGAAAGCTGGCTGCATTTCAGATCTCTTTCACTTGAGCAATGGGAACTGCTTGATATATTATTAATAGCACCCGGATTTATTGCTTCTGGTAATCCGGTAATTGAGGATATAAATCAGAAGGTAATTTTTACTTACAACAAGCCTCCCACGCGGTATCATTATCTCGGATACGAGACCATGCATTTCCTGGGGAATATGCTTCATTCTTATGGCACTCATTTTCAGGTAAAAATGAGTGAGAAAGGCCGATATCCCGGACTTCTTTTTCAGGGGTTTGATTATTCTGATGGAAATGATAATGCTGTTGTGCCTTTGATTAAGTTTGAGAACTCAGAATTTAAAATAGTTAATAAAAACGAATCCCATGATTAACAGGATAAAAAGCAGAGAAATATTTAAAGAAGCATTGAATTTCATTCCCGGCGGAGTTAATTCACCTGTCAGGGCATTTAAAGCAGTGGGTGGAGATCCTGTTTTTATTAAATCCGCTTCGGGGGCATATGTCTTTGATGAAGACGGGAATCAATATGTTGAGCTGATCAACTCCTGGGGCCCCATGATCCTTGGTCATGCCAATGCACTCGTTGAAGAGGCTATTAAAAACGCACTTAAGCGTTCTACTTCGTTTGGCGCCCCCAGTGAAATAGAAGTGAGGATGGCAAAGCTCATCACGGAGATGATCCCATCGGTAGAGAAAGTTCGCATGGTAAATAGCGGAACAGAAGCCACCATGTCTGCCGCCAGGCTGGCCAGGGGATATACTTTAAGGGATAAGATCATCAAATTTGAAGGCTGTTATCACGGGCACGGGGATTCATTTCTTATAGCTGCCGGTAGTGGAGCCATGACCATGGGAACGCCGGATAGTCCGGGCGTGACTCAGGCCACAGCCAATGATACCCTGACCGCAAAATTTAATGACTTAAAATCGGTACAGTCATTAATCGAAAATAACCCTGATGCAATTGCCGCTGTCATCGTTGAGCCTGTGGCAGGCAATATGGGGTGTATCACTCCGGTTGATGGATTTCTTGCGGGATTAAGAAAGATCTGTGACGATCATGGTATAGTTTTAATATTTGACGAAGTCATGACTGGTTTTCGGCTTGCCCGTGGCGGAGCACAGGAAATTTATGGCATCAATCCGGATATCACAACGCTTGGAAAAATAATTGGAGGCGGTATGCCGGTGGGTGCCTATGGTGGAAGAAAAGAAATCATGGATTTCGTTTCACCAGCCGGACCGGTTTATCAGGCAGGAACACTATCAGGGAATCCGATTGCTATGCATGCCGGATATGCCATGCTGGACCATCTCAATAAGAATCCATCTGTATACGAAACACTCCAAGAGAAGACGGCCTCCATTTGTCAGGGATTTCACCGAAATCTTGATAAATTGGAGCTTAAATTTATGATCAACAAAATTGGTTCTATGTTTACACTGTTTTTTAATTCTTTTCCGGTAAAGAGTTTTGATGATGCAAAAAAGTCTGATATCAAGGCCTTTGCGCAATATTTTAATTATATGCTTGAAGAAGGTGTGTATTTGGCGCCTTCACAATTCGAATCACTCTTTATATCCGATGCACTTAGTGACTCCGATATTAATACCATTATAGACGCCAATTATAAGTCATTACGGAAAATGTATTAAGTAAGTAGGTTGCTTTTTACATATTTTATATATTGATGCTAAAACAGAAGATAATATTATTCCCTTTTTAATTTATTGATTTCGACTAGGAATATTATCTTTATCTAAATATTTACAGGCTGTGATCAGACAACTTTCATTTTTTTTAGGGTTAATGTTTCTTCTGCTGGGCAATGCAATAGCCCAGCAATCAATCACAAGTAATGCAGTGACTTATGAAACGCTCTATGATGACCCATATGATATCAATAAATTATATGTGCATATTCAACCGCTTTATGGAGAGTTTTTTACAACAAATATAAATATTGGATTTGGTGCAGAAATTGAATATTATCTGGAAGATAAGTTGAATTTCGATCTTAGTTTCAGGAAAGCCTATGGGCAGAAATTTGATTTTATCAGGGATGTAGCGGAAAAGAATAATGACGGATTAAATCCGATAAGGAATTTTTATTTTGGAGAAATCGGTGCCACCTATCATATTAGAGATGGTGAAGAATCTTCCAAATCCAAATTTATCCTCTATAGTAAAAGGTACAGGGAAAGAAATAAATGGGAATCGATGGTGCCCCAATATATTACAACACCCGGTAAAGTGAGAAAATTTTACGGCGTTCGCGGCGGTGGTCTTTCTTATCAGAGTGCGATCGACGTTAATACCATCATCCGCAATCAGGGTGAAATATCCCTGGATACCCTTGGAGGTATTTCAGCCTATTCAAGCATCCGGGGGCATGGTTTTTTTATTGGGGGGGAAATGCAAATAATCAAGAATATATCTATAGATTTTGATAAAACCTATGATCAGGTTACCAACGACCTTGTTTTTACCACTTATGTTGATATCCTTATTCTTCCATTTACTTCGGTCGACGATATTCTTTATCGTGCTGATCCCGGTGCTCCGGATCAAATTATTTCTGGTGATTTAATCAATAAAGGGATGCTGGGTGGAAGAGCAGGAATTAAAGGTAAGTTCAACCGGGATCTTAGTTTTGGCTATAATATTGAACTAGGCCTTCGTCCCGGCGTTAAAGGCCAGGGATTTTATGCATTGGGGCGGTTGAGTTTTCCCCTTATAGGTTCAAAAATGGAAAAAGAAGTTGAAGCTTTTGGGCAGTAGATTATTACCAGCAAAGCAGAGCAGGCCTTTTGTATATTCTTCATGATCCTGAATCATGTTCATCCTTTCAGACCGGCCGGCTTCCGGATAGTCCTGGCTCATTCCTGTCATATCAGTTGAGAAACCAGCGTTTTTATTGATTTCTGTTTTATTTTTCAATCACATATTGAATACCTCCCAGGATATGTTGCTGAAAAAGAGGTTCTTCAAAGGTTTCATCAGTATGACCAAAGCCGGTATAAAAGACCCTTCCACCTTCATATTCATGATACCAGACGATAGGATGGTTGTAATTCATACCCCCTCCTTCGTAGCTGGTTTCATCCAGCCTGGCTAAAACGATAATGTTGGGATTGAGATCCTTGAAATCATACCATTCATCCCATCGTGTCCATTCGTCGGGAAGCATATTTGTGGCTGGATGATCTTTGGCAGTCACCCGGACAATTGCATTTTGTTGTCTTGGATGACTTTTAAAATAACCGCCAATCATTTTACCATACCAGGGCCATTCATATTCAGCATCGGTAGCGGCATGGATACCAACATAGCCCCCGCCATTATTCATATATCTTACAAGAGCATCCTGTTGCTGATCATTAAAAAGATCACCCGTCGTATTCAGAAAGATAAGGGCTTCATATCTCTTTAAATTTTCATCTGTAAAAGCATCAGCCTTTCCGGTGGTATCGATAGCATATCCTTTTTCCCCCAGCAGTTTGGTGAGTACTTCTTTGCCTTTTTCAATAGATTGGTGTCTGAAACCTTTTGTTTTTGTGAAGATCAGAAGTTTTTCATTTTGTGCATAAGTGGATGACAGGGCAAAAAGATAAATGATCGCCATTATGGTCGCTTTGTTAAATATTTTCATAAGAAATGCCTTTTTTTTAAAAAAATTCGTTGATATAATCTCTTCCTAATTAAAAAAATTAACATTCAATTTCAACTAATTCTACTGATAATTATCTCAATATTTCGTCCAGAAGAACGGGGTCAGCAGCAGAAGCACGGTAAACAGTTCAAGGCGGCCGAGTAACATCAGGAATGCCAGGAACCATTTTCCGGCAAGGGGAATATGAGCAAAGTTATTGACCGGCCCTACACTGCCTATCCCCGGACCAACGTTTCCTATTGATGTTGCGACAGCACCGAGCGAGGTCATGAAATCAACTCCCATGGCGGACATGATCACCGATCCCAGGGCAAAAATCATAAAATAGATGATCATAAAAGCTAGGACATTAAAGGTAATATCTTTTGTCACTGCTTTGTTGTTTAACCTAACAGGAATAACGGCGTTGGGGTGGATCAGGCGTTTCAATTCAAGGATGCTGTTCTTTAGCAGTATGACATGCCTTACAATTTTAACGCCTCCTGCCGTAGAGCCGGAGGAAGCACCGATAAACATAAGCAGAAAGAATATGGTCGTTATCAGGGAATTCCAGGCCGTATAATCTACGGTTACGTATCCGGTAGTGCTCACAACGCTTATGACTGAAAAGAGGGCACTTCTGAAAGCACTTTCAAAGCTGTCGGGGGTGATGCTTTTAATGGCTACAGCGATAAATACACTGAAAATTAAAACGAAGGTAATATAATTCCTGAATTCTTCGTTAGCCCAGATCTTTTTTAACTTACCATGAAGCCCGAAATAGGTAAGTGTGAAGTTCGTTCCGGCCAGAAACATGAAAAG
>CAZYDB010000013.1:10490-30919 GCA_964645995.1 uncultured Roseivirgaceae bacterium | reverse complement strand
ATGGTCGGGACGGGGACCCATGGGAGGAACCAGGCCTTTTGGTCCCGTTTTGAATTTCCGGTCTTCAACAATGGCAAAGCCGACCTTGCCTATTTTCAGTGAGGTGTAATACACCTTTATACCCCGTTCAACGGAAGCTGGATCATACGGATCGGGCAGATGCCAGGTTTGGGCTTTTTGTACTGAATTAACGTATTGCGGAGAATAATAATAGCCCCCATCGTCGCCTGCCGGACTGTGCGCTTTTATTCCGCTTTCTCCCCAAACATTTCCCTGTCCTATATCATGATCGTCGGGGATGCAGATGGTAGGGCGATCTTTAATGATTTCACCGAACTGCCGGCCAAATAGCAACCAGGCCTGCTGGTGCCGTTCATGATCATAAGACTGATCGCCGGAAAAGAACAATAAGTCAGGGTCCTGGGCTTTGATGTTCTGAATGATATCGGGTTTTAAACGGCGATCATAATTCCCGTTCCCGGTGAATGCCGCTACCACAATTTCCTCTTTATCAACAGGGTTTTCCCGGATCGTCCCCTCATATTCCGCTTTCCCTCCGGCAGCCTGCAGGCGGTAGTTGAAATCACGGGAACTGTCCCAGTTTTCGACACGAAAATGGGCGGTCCATTGTTTTTTGTCTTCCTGCGGCCAGCCATACGATTCTTCGCTGACAACGGTAGCTGCTATTGTTTTCCAGTCACCATCTTCTTTGATCTGCAGTTTCACCACCCTGTCAATACCACTGGCAAGCGGATAAAGCTGGGCGGTCATTTTTAAGGTATTACTGCTTACGGTATAAAGCGCAAAGCAAATGGCATCTTCGGCCGGGACGTCGGTATTCAGCCAGTCATCGCCCACAGGTTTTTGGGCTTCGACAGATAATGCGGCAACCAGAAAGCCACAAGCAACGGTTACAAATATTTTCTTAATCATAAACGATATCCTTTTCTATTTTTAATACTGGTGTCCGAGAAAATTAACGTGATTAATATATCAATATTAGAATAATGCAAATTTAAAGGCGGGGTTTTGATAAATCCCGCCCAATGGCTAATGTTGTATTTCGAACAAAACAACTAAGCCATGGATAAATTTAATGCTAATAAATGTACTCTGCCAATTCTCGGACAGCATTTGTCATTTATTCCCCGTGATTTATTCAAAGACAGTGTCCAGCATTACCAATCGAATAAGTGGTACAAACGGGTTTAGGCCATATACTCATGCAGGATTTACTTTTTTAATCTCTTGGGTCCTCTGCGAGAGACCCAAGGGTGGGGGAAATATATTTTGAGGGTTGGCGGAGCGGTCGAACGCGGCGGTCTTGAAAACCGTTGTCCCTTCTGGGGACCGGGGGTTCGAATCCCTCGCCCTCTGCCAGATCAAAGCCTGTTTTATACTTCAGATAACCCCGGAGGAATCGCGACGCTCCCGCCAGAACCAGGAGAGGAGCAATCCCGGGTTTGGTGATTAAGGATGAGTGTATTGGGTATTTTGAGTATATTTAGTTAAGGATATTGGATTATTCGATTGTAAGGTTTTTAGGAGGATATGCTCATAAAACTGTGTCATTTTTGGGAAAAATATATTTTACGTTTACCCTCCTTAATTCCTTTAATTAAATTTCTTTTTTCTAACCCTAAAAGATCTTTTCTTGCTGTTTCCTGTACAATATTAAATTGACTCATCAAACTTTTTACTGTCCATATTTTTTTGGGATCGAGGTCGGACATCACCATTATATATTTTTGTCGCCCATTTAAATCTTCGTATTGAATACGTGCTTTATAGATTTTATCATTAACCTTTTCAATAAGATTTATTTTTTGAAGTAACTTTTCTAAAGCTCTATTTAATACTTTAATTTGATATATAATGAAATAAGTCAAATCATTCTCATCAATCTCAGAATGCAAATAGGCTTTATAATATTGAATCTTCGAATCCAGAATAGTAGTTGAGATTGAGAGATACTGCATTAATTCATATTCCTTTTTTAATAAGTACCAATAAAACAAAGCTCTAGCAGTTCGCCCATTACCATCATAAAATGGATGTATAAAACCAATCATAAAATGTATTATTGATGCCTTTATAATTGGATGTATAAAAGGTTTATCTCTATTCATAAAATTTATCAAATCATTCATCATTTTTCTAGCATCCTGATAGTTCGGAGGTATCCAAAATACCTCTCCTGTTATCCAATCGACTACATGAACATCATCCGACTCACGAAATTTACCTTCATTAATTGAATTTTCCAGAGTGTCTTTAGTTACTAGTACATGTATTTTTAATAGTACATTCTCGGACATTGTAATATTGATATTTTCACGAATGAAGGTCATTGTTTGATAATTATTCATAACCATTTTTTCACCCTTTGTTTTTGGTTTCCTATCCCTTTCAATCATTTCCATTGCAGCTTTTCTTGTGGTTACAGCACCTTCTAAAAGTGAGGAGGAGATTGCTTCGTGCCTAAGATTATCGACTTGTATAGCTAAATTTTCATATTCATTTATTTTCTTAGTAATTGATAGATATTCTCTATCAAATTTGTATATTACTTCCTGTAATTTTGGTAAAATATTCCATTTCACATTAATATCTCCAAATATCCTTTCTGTATACCCATTTAATGTTCTAAACATCTTTATAAGTGTCCATACGTGAGGTCCTACGGTTCTATCCTTGAATCTATACTTAATTTGATCCCAATGAGGATAATCGTGACTTTCATATGCCTCTCCAAATTGGATTAATATTTCCCTGGAACTACTTAAGTCTTCAGGTTTTAAAACATTAGGAGGAATCTCAGGTTTCTTCATTCTTCAAAATACTAATATTTACTAATTTATAACATAATTAGTACTTATTAAAATTTTACTACTATTTTCAAATCGGAATAGTAGTTAATAGTATTTTATTTCAGCAGTTGCAGCAATTTCATTTTTTAATTCTACATTTTTCTCTTGATATCTTCTTATATATAATCCTTTATTTTTCTTCAATAGTATGAAGTCATAGAGAAAGCCAATCAGAAATACAATAATTGCAAATACACTGTAACCGGAAAATAAATATGCTGTAAAATCGGAAATTAACAATGCATTGTTTTTGGAAAATAAGCATGTAACATTTTAATTTCACTCCGGAATCAGACACTCAGGACGGGCATCACTTTCTGAAAAATATATGCTCCGCTCTGACTGCCTTCCTTTGTCAGGCAACTCAGGGTGGGCTTTGCGTGAAAACCATGCACTGCCGGAAACCAACCCAGTCCCGCAGGGACTCAATGTGGGTAACAATATGAAAGATCAATCCTCACGTTCCTTCGGAACGTTTGGTGAGCTCCATGCACCGGCGCAGATTCTCCGGAACCTGTTTCCGTAATCCCGTCAATAACCCACCCCCGTAACCCCTCCCGAGCCTGTCCCCGGACCTGGTCTCGTGCTTGCCACGGATTCCTGTTCCCGGGAGGGGAGCACCTCTTGCTGCTGAGGGGTGTGTGGACAGAAACAATTACAACATTACTCACGTCAGACCTTTTCGAGCTTATGCTCAACAGGCTCTTCTATCTCTTTTTTCAGGCTCTTCCTGGCTAACCAGATAAGAACCAGGGAAAGCATGAAAAGTAATCCTGCCAATACAGAAAGGACATAAATGCCCCTGTTAAAATTCTGAATAGCAAAAAGCAGAAGTGAGCTCAATGTTACGGCGAACATGAAAAACATCGGTATCAATGCGAAATTCGGATTGATCTTACTTTTAATTAGCCAAACAGACACGGCAAGAAGGGCCAGGGCAGCCAGAAGTTGATTTGCCGAACCGAATATCGGCCATAGGGTGGTAAATTCACCCGATAACAGTAATAATACAGAACAAATCACAACAATCAGGGTAGCATAATACCTGTTACCAGCCAGTATTTTCCCGGTCCTGTTATTTACATCCTCAAAATATTCCTGGAATGAAAATCGTGCCAGCCGCGTGCAGGTATCCAGGGTAGTCAGCGCAAAAGCAGAAACAGTAAGCGCTACAAAGATAATGGCCAGATTGGAAGAAATGCCCGTTGAAGATACGATCTGTCCAAGGCCATCCGCAAATAAGGTGACCGGCCCCTCAGAGCTCAGCCTGCTAGTATATTCACCCCTGGTCAACACTATTACAGCCCCCACGGAGATGATTGCCAGAAAAGTCTCCATGAGCATTCCACCGTATCCTATCACCCTGGCATCGTTTTCTTTATTTATCTGTTTGGAAGTAGTGCCCGAAGCTACCAATGAATGAAAGCCACTTATAGCCCCACAGGCAATGGTTACAAACAAAACAGGAAATATATAACCCAGATTTTCCGAACTGACCTGTATATGGTTGTCCATTTTAATTTCAGGATTTCCTACCAGTACGCCTGTCACCGCAATGATCATAAGGCCATACAGAAGAAAGCTGCTGAGATAATCTCTTGGTTGAAGAAGAAAAGAAACAGGTGTCACTGAAGCAATAAATGCATACGCTAACAATATTCCGATCCAATATTCATAGGTAAGGGAAAGGGGAAACTGCATGCCCAGGTAAACAAAATAATACATCAATATTACCCCGATAACGGTTATGATCACAAATGCCGTTTTTTTATCCGATAAAAACCTGTTTACAAGTCCGAAAACGATAGCCAGTACAATATATAAGATCGATGCAGAAGCAACTGCAGGATTATTTACGAAAGCTTTGGCGATAATATCTGCAAACACGCCGATAACCAGGATCAGGGTAGAGAAACTGAAGATTAAAAAAAGGCGTTTCCCGTTTTTTCCGATATATTTCTGAATGATGACACCAATTGATTTTCCATCATGCCGCATGGAGGCGATAAGGCTGGTAATATCATGGACGGCACCAAAAAATATGCCGCCTAATAAGATCCATATAACAGCCGGAATCCATCCGAATGTGACCGCTATCACCGGACCAACGATCGGCCCGGCACCGGCAATGGAAGCAAAATGGTGTCCCAGCACCATGGGTGTCTTGCTAGGCACATAATCAACTCCGTCTTTATGGGTATGAGCCGGGGTAATATTATCATTGCTTATTTTTAATTTGCCGGATATGAATTTGCCATAGGTAAAATGAGCTACCACTAGGGCGAACGCTGATATACTTAGCAGTAAAATAAGATTCATAAATGAAAGATGTATTTTTTATATGCAACTAATTTATATACGCCTCAATTATCAAATGTTTGATAAAAAATTATTGTGCAACCTCAAAATTAATTCTTTTCCTCCAACAGTAGTAATCATACTCTATTCAATATTCAATTTTTCCGGAAATCGGCTCAGAAGGCCCCGCTTCATCGCAATATTATAGTTGATAAGTATTCTTTTTCATCATCATTTATTCGGAATAAAACAAGTCCCTGTGTTTTTGAGCGTACCCGATCAGGGAATTGGCTATTTCCGGATACCATTCGATTACATTGCCTTTTTCACTTGGATCATGGACCATATCGAACAGGGCAGTGTCAATCTCCGGATGAAAATACCTTCCCGGAATTCCATCTTTTCCCCCTGTCTCCATTGAGCGGTAAGGATGAGGAAGGTGCAACTTCCATTTACCATCACCGCTTATCACGCCCTGAAATTGTGAGCCATTGGAAAAGGCATAATACTCATGCGGATTTTCGGCTCCGGGTTTATTCAATATCAGATCCCATACATTTTTACCGTCGATTTCATTTTCAGGCAATGCTGATCCGGTCACCTGGCAAACAGTAGGCAGGATATCAATGGAGTTAAATGCATTGTGGGAGATTGTATTCGGCTCGATGGTACCGGGATATTTTATAACACAGGGATTACGCACCCCCCCATCGAATATGGTACCCTTACCTTCTCTATATTGAGTTATCCCGGCATGATTCCCATAACTTAGCCAGGGACCATTATCTGAGGCAATAAAGATGAAAAGAGTGTTCTCTTCCAGGCCATTATCCTGCAATGCCTGATTTATTTGCCCCACCGACCAGTCCAACTCCATCATTACATCACCGTACAAGCCGGTTCCCGATTTACCCCTGAATTTATCGCTGCAGAAAATAGGCACATGAGGCATGGAATGGGGCAGATACAGGAAAAATGGATTGTCCCTATTTCTGTTAATAAAATCAACCGCCTGTTCAGTGTACCAGGTAGTCAGCATCTTCTGGTCTTCCCGGGTCACCGAATCGATGGTTATCTCTCCATTTTCCCAATATTGCAGTGGCCATTGACCCCAGTATTCAGGATTCTCCGGATGGTATTGCCACATATCGTTGGAATACATGAGTCCGCATGATTCATCAAAGCCCCTTGAGTGAGTTCTTGTCTCAGGCTGGTCACCGATATGCCATTTCCCGAAACAGGCCGTGGTATATCCGTTCTGCTGCAGCACTTCTCCCATCGTGGCATATTCCGGTTCCAATCCTCTCTGCAAGGGGCCATGGGCTCCAAAAACACGGGTTCGTCCGGGATAACTACCTGTCAGCAGGGCTGCCCGGGAGGCCGAGCATATAGCCTGGGGTACATAAAAATTATAATAACGGCAGCCTTCCTCTGCCAGTGTAGTAACATGCGGCGTTGGATACCGGGGTTCTCCGAAAGGTTTAAAATCTGCAAAACCTCCGTCATCCAGAAATATCAAAACCACATTGGATTTTTGTTCCTCGCGGGTGGGTTGACTACATGAAAATGCAATAAGCAGAATAGTAAGACTTATTAATTTTAAGGGTAAAACCCGGACGTGATTATTTTTCATGATAAAATAGGTTAATTATTTAATAAGTTTCGCGTAAAAATTATTCATCAATAAATTATTTTTTTCCTGTTTATCAATATTAATATTTTGACAGCCAATATGCTACCTGTTTTTAATAGTTCTACCGATAATCATCGATTTTCAATATATATAGGATTGGTCCATGCCCAGGAAGATTCTTTCAGGGTATGGCTTGCTTTAATTCTTACATATATATCATCCGGAGATACCTCATAACTTCCGGAAGTTGTGTTTTTAATGAGTTTTTTAATTTCACCTCCTTTTGTAATGAATTCAATATCAGAAGGCTGATTTATTTTTACATAAATTATTAATTCCTCCGTTGAAATTTCTAAAAATTCCGGCGGTTCCGGATGAGTTCTCAGGTGACGGCCATGACTGGTAAATTTCTTTTCCCTGATGGCTTTCAGGATCGATGTTACCTGAATTTCACCGGGAGGAACATCGCCCCATACTTTCATCCAGGCAGTATTCAACTGGTGACCGTATCGATGCGAATCTTCATATTTTGTATCCTCCTCGGCTAAAATAGCCAGGGGTCTTCCTTTACTTAACAAAGCATCGATCACACTTTCGTTGAAGAGCAACACTTCTCCTCCGGTTTTTTCTGAAAGCGCCACACCGTAGGTCAGGCTATTAAAAACGGCTATGCCATCAAAATCAGTAAGCCGGCTTAACAGATTTTCATCATACCCGCCCCAATGAGGGTGAGGAATATAAGCCAGCCCATTTTGCTTTTTTATATGATCTATCTGTTCCTGTTTATCGTCACTCCCGGTTAAACTGTGTATTCCCAAACCGATCAAATGGGGCCTGCCACCATATTCAATACCGGGAATATGCAATATGCCATCTACTCCGGGATCTTCAACGATCCCCCCTGCATGAGGTAAATCGGTAATAGCAAAGGCATCAAACCCATATTCCCTGGCTTTTTTTAATAATCTTTCCGGCGAATAGGCATAGTTCTCATCCCTGGCGGTGGTATGGGCATGGAGATTTACTTTGTACTGATACCGGTACCCCTGATCATAAGGTGAGATAAGCACATTCCCCTTTTCTCCGGCATGATTTATTTTCCCAATAATTGAACCCCGGGCATTCCGGGTAAAAAAATCAGTCCGGTTCTTCTCCGGGGCATTCCGGTTTTTATTATTTACCATCGTCCCTTTATAAAAAAACCCTGACCACCCCCCATCGATCCATTCAACCTTTATTCCTGTAAATAAAAGAAAAATGAAAAATATTATCAGGTGAGGAGAATATGTTGAAACCCTGTTATTCAGCATTCATTTTCAATTGTTACGATCTTTATTTTCCCGGCCTTGCCGGTAATCCTTCTATTTAATGCTCTCCAGTCTTTGTTTATCATTCAACAAAGCTGCTCTTAATTTCGGATATTCAAGATCCTGTAAAATATTATTTGAGTCAATCGCCAGGGCGGCGGCCGTGGCAGCGGATTGCCCTAAAACCATAAAAACCGGCTCCATCCGTATGGATCCGAAGGCAATATGGGTGGCACTCAAACATACGGGAACCAACAGATTAGTACACTCCTCTTCCTTGGGAATGATGGATTTATAACTTATCTGGTAAGGACTTGGTACGTGGCATTCCACATTGCCCTCATTTTGAACATATCCGTTGGCATCGATAAAGCGTTGAATATTATGTGAATCCATGCCATAAGCGGCCAGACCAACCGGATCTCCGGCTACTTCCAAACCTTCGCAATGATGCTGGGTCATTACATAATTACTGACCATTCGCCTGGCTTCCCTTACATAAAGTTGATCCTGCCAGCCATCCTCCCGTTCAAATTCATCTTTGGCGGTTCCCCATCGGGATACTTCCTTTCTTACCTTTTCGGGGATTCTCGGATGATAGGCCAGGGTCCACATCAATCCTTTCTGGTAATTACGGTGCCTTTCTTTTATTTTTTCCCGCTCTTCATAGGAAGCCTCGGGATATTCGTAATTTTGCCCTATAAAATCGGTGGAAAACCCGTATTTATTATTGGTGTCGGTTTTGCGGTTGGGCATGGATGAATTGATCCAGGGAAGGTAAGGAGTGCCCCCGTAATCATACATTTTCTCAATATCATCCACCGCCTCATAATTCCTGAAAAGCAGTTCATAATTGATCTCTTTATAATTATCCGGTTTTTCAAAAGGGATCCTGTTTTCCGGGTGGTCTGTCAGGCACATGCGAAAACAGTAGGCCTGGATCTTTTTATCCCCACTTCCGGTAAGACCGGGTTTGTCGCCATTGATATAAGGCAACAGGCCGCTTGAGGGGTTACCCTTTTCAACATAAGGATCAACACCCGGGACAAAATTATGATGTTTCCCGTTTCTCGATACATTACCGAGTAATGACAGGTTGTATTCATTGGGCTGAACCCCGTTCAGGGTCTCGCCGTATTCATCATTTGATTCCCGGCCGGTGGTATAGCTTACTCCGGCAGCAGCCATTAAATCTCCTTCATAAGTAGCATCAATAAACATTTTACCTTCATATACGGAACCGTTTTCCATTTCTATTTGTGTGATTCCCGACCCCCTTTTTGTCACGCCATCATCCCTGTTTAGTTTTTCACCATATACCAGGGTCACGTCTTCAGCAGCCAGCATCTCTTTATATACCTTCAATGCTGCCGAAGGTTCGAATGTCCACATGGCATCCTCGCCTTCCCGGGTGCGGGTCTGGCCTCCATCTACATATTCAGACCTGCCCTCCCATTTCCAATTAGCAGGATCCTCGTAGTGTTTCCGGATATTCTGGTAAAATTCCCTTGAAATTCCCCCGATGGCCTGCTTATTACCAATATCAGTTTGACCAAGTCCACCGGTCGTCAACCCTCCAAGCCGCCTGGAAGGTTCGATCAGCACGACCGATTTTCCCATGCGGGAAGATTGAAGGGCTGCCGCTACCCCGGCTGAGGTGCCGCCATAAATAACAATATCAAACGTATTTGGCGGTTTTGCCTGGCTATAATCCAGTGAAGTGAAAATCAGCATACATGTCAGCAAAATACTTAGTTTCATGTCTGTAAATTTTATTAAGAATATGGTTTTAACTTCATTTATTCGGGGGCCTTATTGATTTTCCAGGATTTGCCTGTCTTTTAATAACTGTTCTTTCAATACGTCATAAGATAAATCCTGCACCGCGATGTTTTCATTCAGGGACAAGGCGGCAGCAGTTGCGGCACTTTGCCCCAGGATCATAAAAACAGGCTCCATTCGAATCGACCCGAAAGCAATATGTGAACTTGACACGCATACGGGAACCAGTAAATTATTACATTCTCCCTTTCTGGGTATTAATGAGCCATAGGCAATCTCATAGGATTCCGGCACAGGCACGCCGATATCTCCTTCATTCTGCACATACCCGTCCGGCTTAATGTAACGCTGTACATTATGGGAATCCATGGTGTAAGAACCCATCCCAACCGGTTGGGGAGTTTTCCGTTTTCCCAACACGTCATTTTCAGTCATGACGTACTCACCGGTCATCCTGCGGGATTCCCTGACATAAATCTGATGAGGCCAGTTGCCATTGTCTGTGAATTCATCTTTTGCCAGGCCCCAGCGGTTCATTTCCTCCTGAACATCCGCGGGCACCCGTGGATCATTGGCAATAAAATACATCAGTCCTTTCTGGTAAAGTTCATGTTCCCTTATAATTTCCTTCCTGCGTTCATAGCTGGCTTCCGGATAATCGTAATTCATCCCTATATTATCCGTACTGAATGGCCCATGATTGTTCGTGTCTGTCTTTCTGTTGGGTATGGGATCAAATTTATTGAAAGTTCCATCCCATCCTTTTTCATAGACCCTTGCAAGTAATTCATATTCAAAAGGATCATATCCTTCGGGTTCCGGGAAAGGCAGCCTGTTATCAGGATGATCGGTCAGGCACATACGAAAACAATAGGCCTGTATTTTCTTATCACCTTCCCCTTTTACACCGGGGTCTTCTCCGGAAACACGGGGAACCAATCCACTGTCAGGATCACCCGGGATCACATAGGGAGAAATATCGTTTTCGAACCAGTGATGATGATGCAAAACCCCCACCTGCACCCCGTTCCATTCTTCATCATACACACTGTTGGCCTCCCTTCCCACATGATAACCGACTCCGGCGGCAGCCATCAGGTCTCCCTCATAGGTAGCATCAATAAACATTTTCCCCCTGAAGGTTTTACCACTCAATGTTTCAATAGAAACAATATTCCCGTTTTCAAGCCTGACTCCATCTTCCCTATCCAGCCATTCGTCCCGATAGACCGGAATGCCGTATTCACTGATAAAATCTTCAAATACTTTTTCTGCCACATGGGGTTCGAAGATCCACATAGTACGCAGCTCACCATCGATGGCAGGAGTCCCCTGCCCTTTATTGCCATATTCGGATCTTTCCTGCCATTTCCATGCTTCCTGCTGCCGGTAATGTTCATAAACCCTGTGATAGAATTCACGCGAAAGACCACCGATCACACTTTTGTCCCCGGTATCGGTATATCCTAATCCCCCGGCAGAAAGTCCTCCCAGATGTTCGTCCGGAGAGACCATGATCACGGATTTATCCATTTTTTCAGCTTGTACAGCAGCGGTTACGGCTGCCGAGGTACCGCCATAGATGATAATATCGGCTTTATATACATTTTTCCCTGCATCTTCAGAACAATGTGAGAAAAAGATCGAAATAAAAATAAATGGTATCAGTTGATGAAAGTTTTTCATTGGATTGATATATGGATAAATAGTATAATTAATTAAAAGTCTTAACATATCTTCTGAATTCAAATTAAAGGTTATAAATTAATTTCATTACGTTTTAATTTTTGACCGTCCTTTATTAATTGTTCCCTGATATCCTCATATTTCAGGTCATGGATGTTTATCGACTGATCGATCGCTAAAGCAGCCACCGTAGCTGCGGACTGACCGAGAATCATAAATACGGGTTCCATTCTGATTGAACCGAAGGCAACGTGAGAGGCGGACAGACATACCGGGACAATGAGGTTTTCACATTCTTCCCTCTTTGGCAGGATTACGCCAAGGGGTATTTCATAGGGATTATGTGGTTCCAGGAAATTACCTTCATTCACCACTTCTCCATTGTCATAGATTATTCTTTGTACATGATGACTGTCCGGTCCATAAGAAGCCAATCCTATTGATTCTTCCTTATTGGTATTTTCCTGACAATCCTGCTGAGTCAGTATATTTTTTCCGATCATACGGCGTGTTTCACGAATATACATTTGAGGTGTCCAATGGTTATGATCAGTATATTCATCCCCCGGAAGGCCATATTGCAACATTTCATTCCGTATCGATTCTGGCAATCTGGGATCATGACCCAGAAAGTAAAACAGGCCTATGGTAAAATCATAATGTTCATTCCATATTTTCTCTCTTGTTTCATAATCTCCCTCCGGGAAATCCCAATTCATCCCATTATAATCTGTTGAAAATGGGGAGCCATGGCCGCCATCGTTGATATCCGTTTTTTTATTGGGCATGGGAGAAATAGTAAGAATTCGGGAAATGGAATTCAGCTCTTTGGCCTTTACATACCGGTACAATAACTCATATTTCGTTGAATCATAATTTTCAGGGCGTGATATCGGAATTTTGTTTTCCTCAGCCGTAGTTAGACAAGCCCTGAAATTATAAGCTTGAATTTTATGATCTCCTTGCCCGGGTTCTCCCATGGGAATATCCTGAATGCCAGGCAACAGGTTTCCACTTTCATCATAGGGTGATATCTCAGGCCCGAAAAATTGTTTTGGTTGTCTGACATTAATAGTTGGACCAAGCACTCCGGCCAGTGATTCCTTATAAGTGGCCTTGCTTTCCCTGCCTACATGATAATTTACACCGGCAAGAGCCATCATATCTCCTTCGTAGGATGCATCAACAAAATACTTTCCCGTAAAAACCCTTCCCGATACCATTTTTATTGATTTAATGCTACCATTTTCCATAGTTACGCCTTCCTGTAAATCCAGTCTTTCATTATAGGCTACATCGATATTGGCAGCTTCTTCAATCATTTTCTCAAAAATGAGTTTTGCCACACCGGGTTCAAAACTCCACATAGGGCCATTGGGTGCGATGGCATGATTTCCCCGGGCTTTATAATTTTCTCTTTCTTCAAATTTCCAGGCCGAATCAGACTGGTAGTATTGAAATACTTTTTGAAAAAACTGCAATGAAAGCCCGCCTATCGTCTCCTTAACCCCGATATCAGCCCATCCCAATCCCCCACTGGTAGCCCCCCCTAACCGGTTTCCAGGTACAATAATCAGGGAAGTCTTGTCCATCCCTGAAGCCTGAACGGCAGCGGTTATTCCAGCCGGTGTAGCGCCATAAATTATAAGGTCATAATCCTCACTGGTTTTTTCTGAAGGTTGACAAACGCTTAGAAAAATTGAGAACAAAAACAGATAAAGAATAGTAGTCTTCATAATATATATTTTTTGTGACTATCAGATTTTAAAAGGCAATATTTTGGAATATTCTACAGGTATCTTTCTGTTGGGTAAGGGATTATCCCTCAGTTCCTGTTGTAGTCGGAATACCTTTACATCCTGTACTTTTTGATCCTTATCCACCGATATAAAGGAAACAAGCCCGGCTGCCTGTCCAAGAGCCATAAATACCGGTTCCATACGCAACGATCCATACGCTGCATGAGATGCGGATAAACATACCGGAACTACCAGATTGCTGATTTCCTCTCTTTTTGGAATAATCGACCGGTAAGAAATATAATAAGGGTCAAATCCATGAACAGATATATTCCCTTCGTTTTCTACGTGACCATCCACGACAACACGCTGAACTACGTGGGAATCCAGCGCATAGCCACCCATAGCAATCCCATCATTAACCGGGTTATTCCCAACACATTCATGTTCGGTCATCACGAAATCACTCACCATCCGCCGGGCTTCCCGGATATAAAGTTGATGGGGCCATCCTCCTGTATCCAAAAATTCATCATGGCAATAGCCCCAGCTTTTCACTTCCTGGCGAATATGCGGAGGTACTCTCTCATCTGTGGCAAGGAACCAAAGTAAGCCTTGTTGATATTTTTTGTGTTCATTCCATATCCTAGACCTTTCCGGGTAATCTGCATCAGGGTAATCAAAATTTTTCCCGACAAAATTGGACGAAAATCCAACTAAACCATAGTTATTGATATC
Organism: uncultured Roseivirgaceae bacterium; assembly: GCA_964645995.1. Taxonomy (GTDB): domain Bacteria; phylum Bacteroidota; class Bacteroidia; order Cytophagales; family Cyclobacteriaceae; genus JAGTVG01. The sequence goes on along the minus strand of CAZYDB010000013.1, from coordinate 16,866 downwards.
GGTTTTCCCATTGGGCATTTCCGAAATGATAAATCCATTGCGAAGTCTTTCCCAGGGTTCCAGTTTTTGCAATCTGGCCATCAATTCGTATCGTTGGGGATCATAACCTTCAGGCTCAGTCAATGGAAATTGATTTTCCTTATTTTGGGTAAGACACAAACGAAAACAATACGCCTGAACTTTATTGTCTCCCGTACCGGGAGGTTCATGGCCAATTCCATTGACTTCGGGAAGCAAACCGCTTGATGGTTTTCCAGGCAGGACATAAGGATCCACATCCACAGACCATTCCCTGGTTCGCTTTGTGTTCCCATAGGGTCCGGCAACCCTGCCGGGAATCACCCCATTGTATAGTTCATTGTAAACACTGTTACTTTCCCGGCCAACGGTATAAGAAACACCTGCTCTGGCCATTAAATCTCCTTCATAAGTAGCGTCCACATAATTTTGGGCAGTAACCAGTATGGTATTGTTATACCCGGTTCCGGAATATTCCAATACCGCCGAAACGATCCGGCCATTCCGTACCTCCACATTTTTTACCCGTCTTGAAAACAGAACTTCAACTCCTGCCTCATCCATATATCTTTCAAAAATCATTTCTGCAACATGAGGTTCAAATCTGTAAGCCGGACCATTTTGTCCGTAATAATGTCCTGTTCTGATATAAAATTCCTGTGATAATCCGGTAATGTAACTGTCCTGCCCTCCTGTATCTGTTGCCCCCAATCCACCGGAAGTTAATCCTCCCAAATGCCTCCCGGGTTCAACCAATAAAACCTTAAGACCATACATCCTTGCCGTATAGGCTGCTATTACACCAGCGGAAGTAGCTCCGTACACCATCAGATCGAAATTCATAGAGTTTTCCTCAGGTTCCGGGGAATTCTTTAATTTAACTACATCAGATCTTACAGCAAGTTTTCCATATGCAAAAGAGGAGGCTCCCAGGAATGCGCCTCCCAGGACCGGAACCGTAATGGAACATGTCTGCAGAAATTTTCTGCGTGAATAATGATTGCTTTCCCCTTTCATTTATTTTTTACTCAGTATTTAACATATATCTTAGTTTGTACTAAATATTCCGGCCGACTTTCATAAACAGGAGTATTTTTTCATTTGGCAGATACCAATAACACAGCATCTGCAATAAATGGAAGATCAGAATTTGAGGTATTCAGCCTTATTACATTTTCTCCACCCGCTTCAAACTCATATTCTCCCACATAAACCCAGTTGTTGGCATTTTTTGTGCAATTAATCCATTCCTGTGCTTCTCCACCGGCATGATTCACAGTGATACTTACTATTTCCGGTAAATCAACCTCATCACCCCTTAATTGAGGGGGGTAATAAAAACCTCCTTGTAAAATCAAGATTCTATTCAAGTCGTTGTTTGTTTTTTAAAAGTTCCTCTTTCAAACTATCATAATTGATATCATGCAAGGATTTATCCTGGTCAATTGCCAATGACGCAGCCAGTGCCGCCGATTGTCCCAACACCATAAATACCGGTTCCATTCGGATTGAACCAAAAGCAATATGAGTTGCACTTAGACACACCGGGACCAGCAGGTTGTCAACTTGAGATGCCTTGGGTATTATAGAGCGATAACTGATCGGGTATGGACCTGCAACTTTTGCTTGCACATTGCCTTCATTTTGAACATACCCATTGGCATCCACATAACGCTGGATGTTGTGAGAATCCATTCCATAGGCAGCCAGTCCTACCGGATCGTCTACTACCTCCAGTCCTTCACAATGATGCTGGGTCATCACATAATCACTTACCATCCTGCGTGCTTCACGGATGTAAAGCTGATTTTGCCAGCCATCTGCTCTTTCAAATTCATCTTTGCAGGTACCCCATCTCGATACTTCATTCCTGATATTTTCGGGTATCCGCGGATGATAGGCCAGGCTCCACATCAGGCCCTTCTGGTATTCACGATGGGCTTCTACTATTTTTTCCCTTTCTTCGTAAGATGCTTCCGGATACTCCCAGTTTTGGCCGATGAAGTCGGTAGAAAAGCCATGGTTGTTGTTGGTATCCGTTTTGCGGTTTGGCATAGCTGAATTGATCCAGGGCAACCTCGTTTCGCCAGCTTCATAATTCCTGAATAACAGTTCATAGTTTTGTTCATTATAATTAGCCGGTTTTTCGAAAGGGATCCGGTTATCCGGGTGATCGGTTAAACACATTCGAAAACAGTAAGCCTGTATCTTCTTATCGGCACTACCATCCACTCCTGGTCCTCCTTCGACTATGTATGGAAGTAAACCGCTTGCGGGATCTCCTTTTACAACGTAAGGATCTACCCGGTCCACGAAATTATGGTTAAAAGCATTCAAGGAAGGTTGCCGTGTCAGCGTAATGCTCCAGTCATTGGCCTGTACACCATTCAGTGTTTCTCCGTATTGTTCGTTGGCTTCACGACCATAGGTGTAGCTGACAGTGGCAGTAGCCATCAAGTCACCTTCGTAAGTGGCATCAATGAATATTTTTCCCTGGAAGGTCTTTCCACTTTCCATTGTGATGGCAGAAATTTTTTTTCCTGATTTCTCAACCCCATCCTTACGATTTAATCGTTCTTCATATACAATATCAACTTTCCCCTGATCCAGCATTTGGTGGTATACTTTCAGGGCTGCCGAGGGCTCAAAGGTCCACATAGCATCTTCATCTTTCCTTGTTCGTGTTTGTCCTCCATCCATATATTCGGATGTCTCTTCCCAATTCCAATGAGAGGGATCCTCATAATATCTCCGGATATTCCGATAAAACTCCCTTGCAATTCCGCCGATTGCCTGCTTGTTACCGATGTCAGTTTGTCCCAATCCACCGGTAGTTAACCCGCCGATTCGATTAGAGGGTTCAATTAAAACCACACTTTTTCCAACCCTGGAAGATTGAATTGCTGCTGCTACACCGGCAGAAGTTCCGCCGTAAATCACCACATCATAATCCTTTTGAACTTCCTTTATGGTGTTAGTGCCGGTGAATACAATTAAACATGAGATTAAAATAGTTATTATTTTCATTTTAATGAGTTTTTTAATTATACTTTAAATGGTCAACCCCTGGATTGACTTCCTATTATATTTAAATTAAAGATTTTAGATATTGACTGACATTTTTTTTTATGATTTCCCATTTTGTATCGGCACCAGCAAAACAACATCAGCTACATACGGTAGATCAGATTCTGACGCATTATACCTGATGTAGCTTTCCGAAGAAGTATTAAAACTGTTTTCACCCAGATAAGCCCAGTCATTACATATTGCCCTATCATCCGGCGGTCTCCTCTTACATACATCTGGGGAGTAAAATGATTATTATCTTCATATTCGTCTCTCGGATAGCCCCATTTTAACATTTCATTTCTGGCGTTTTCCGGTACTCTGGTGTCGTGACCCCAGAAATAAAGCAATCCTTTGGTATAATCCAGATGGTCCTGAGAAATCTGCTCTCTTTCTTCATAAGAAGCTTCCGGATATTCCCAATTTATACCAATCATATCCGTCGAGAAACCTCCAGAGCAGCTTTGTGCTCAAATTTCCATTTTTCAATCGTATTGTAGTAGTCCCCCAGGCGACGATAAAAATCACGGGAAAGGCCGGTTACGGCATGCTTGTTACCAATATCCGTCTGATCGAGACCTCCGGAACTCAAGCCGCCTATCCGCGTACCCGGTTCGATCAGAACTACCGATTTACCCATCTTTTTAGCTGCGTAGGCTGCGATAACGCCTGCTGATGTTCCTCCATAGATACAAATGTCAGCCTGAATTACTTTCTGATCATCACTTTGATTGTTACAGGCAGCTATCAGAAATGATAAGAAAATTACGACTATTGTTTTTATATTAGTTTTTATCATATATTGATGTTTATGTAGTAATTCATTTTCATTTGATAATTCTTTGTTTTAGTAATTCCTTAGTCATAAAAGAGCCAGGACTTCCTGTTGAACTCTTTCATTTTCATATTTCCCAATTTTTCTTATTGTCTGCACCACTTCTTCTGATAATGGTTTATAACTTTCCAACAATATTATTAATAGTCGTGCTTCCGGATAACTTTCTAAGTGGGTCAGATATGCAATCATTTCCTGAAGAAGTGAAATATCAAGAGATACAGTCGAAATCTTATTTATTATATCCCTTTTTTTGGACATCTCAACTTCTTTATAAATTTCCCACAAATCTTTTTGAAGTTGATGATCCGACAGATCTATTAATTTGAGCGCATCATATGCCACAAATTGATCTGCATTTAGGACTATTTCTGAAAGTGGCTCAAAATATTCCTGATTATTGAATTTTTGGGTATCAAGTGCAGCTAAAGCCCATTTCTGATAGCTTTCCCGTCTACTTTGCAAAAAATCGGGCAATTGAAGTTCTGCCCGACCAAATAATCCGGCAGTGTAATTCTGAAAGTGATTAATCTTGTCCTGATCATGCACAAATTTCCATAGGGTATAAATGGTATAGAGTGCTCCTTCTATGTTATCTTTCTCACTGACGAATTTGGCAGTGGCCCCAGAATAAGCATCTATTTCGCTATCTATTAAGGTTTTGGTACTATCAACAATTAGTTCATCGATTTCGTAATCGGCCAATGACCAGTATTTATCCCTTAAAATATAATCTAACTTTTGGTAATCTTCTGCAGTGAAAGGTTCATGATTCAATTTGGTTAATATTCTGTCTGGTGGTAACTGATAGCCAAAATAATTTCCGGTAAAATCCCAATATACAGATATTGCTACCAGTTTACATACACCAGTTTCGCAAACCGGTGTAATTAATTTAGTATAGTAGCACTGAGGCTTCTTTTGTTGATCATAGATTAACTTGATATCATAGGACAAGGTATCCTGGTTGGATAAATGTTTTTGACTAAGCTCGATAATTACTTTCCGGCTATAGTCCAAACCATCAATACCGAAGGAACCCTGGGCCAATCCAGTTGCAAATGTACAAAATACGATAAAGACAAAAATTGATAATCGCCTCATAAACTCAAGTTAAACCCTAGTCATTTCTTTACTCAGCTTTTCCTGAGGTAAATATGCGCCCCAATCCCTTAGTGTACTTACCAATTGGCGAGTATCCAGGTCATTGGCTGGTTGTCCCGTTTCTATGGATTGAACAGCTGCCGTACCTACTGCCTGTCCCATCATGGAAGCTGCTGGTTGCACCCTGATGGAGCCATGAACCTGCACATCACTGGAATTGCAACGACCTGCCACCCACAGATTCTGCCAACCTTCAGGCACCAGTATTGAATAAGGAATACCAAAATACTCTCCTGGTTTCAGTCTTCCGGTTTCATCTTTTTCTTTTAAGAATCTTTTATACTCTTCATCAGACGTATTATAGGGATGAATGTCAATGAACTTGTTAAATAAGCCAATTTGATCGGGAAATGTTCTCCTGGCTGTATAATCATCATAATTTAGCTCATATTCACCCACTATTCTGCGGGATTCTCTCACTCCCATTAGAGAAGCTGTGGTAGCATGATCAATATTTTCAAATCCAGGTACATAATTACGATAAAAAGAAAGATATTCCCGGGCTATTTTTCTTCCAGTCATCATTCCTTTGGTTAAACTATCAATCCGAAGTGCATTTAAATCAAATATATGGCCTCCATTTAAATACCCTAAAGAATTACCCACAGGAGAAATTCCTGGAAGATGTCTGTCTGGTTGGGTGAAATGTCCATCTTTAATGGCTTTAAGAAGGATAGGGTGTCCAGTTCCTACGCCTTCTGCATTCTCCCAGTCTATGTTTCCAAAATAAGAAGGAAGTGTGGCAGGCATGATATGTGGTGTGTCTTTTCCGGCCTCTCTGCAACTTACACTACATAAGTCTGACAAAACGGAGTCTCCGGTAGCATCTACAAAAGTTTTGCCTTGAACATACTTAAATCCTTCAATATTATTGATGATGACACCATTTACTCTTTTGTTTTGAGCATCAAAGTCAGATTCTACTACTTTAGTGAAGAACCGTACTTCCACACCTGCATCAATTACCAATTCATCCAGCAGAAGTTTATATCCCTCAGCATTAAAAGCAGTCCAATGATGGTATTTCTTCTGATATATTTCCGGCTTTTCCCTTGGTCCTAAAAAACCTCTTTTATACATGGTATCCACCACTTCTTTCATAAATCCTCCTACCAGCATTCGTTCACCATTAGACATGGGATCAAAAGCAGTGACCAAGCCGGAGGTGCCCATACCTCCCAGGCATCCGGTAGCCTCCAACAACAACACTTTGGCTCCCAGACGACCGGCACAAACAGCGGCGGCGGTCCCTGCCGGACCGCCTCCCGCTACCACCAGGTCATAATGATC
>CAZYDB010000013.1:0-10480 GCA_964645995.1 uncultured Roseivirgaceae bacterium | reverse complement strand
CTGTGCGCTAGCAGGGCGCATCAATGTGATTCCACTAGCGGGAATCGTCGTGCTAGCGGGCATCATCAACGCTGCGCCTATTTTCGATCATCAATTGGAATGGTACGGGAAAATTTATATCCTTCCTTGGGGTTCATAGAATCTGGCTTGGAAAATGCTTTTCCGGCATTTAAACCAAATAATCCAGTCAGGCTGCCTAACAGGCCAAATTTTTTAAAAAATGATCTTCTGGATTCCATAATTTTTTGTTTTTATGTACAAAATGTTATTGTCCATGTTTAATTAGCCCGGATATCTATTTTTAATTCGGTAACCCGGCCCTGATCTCCCTGTCGCTTCATCCATGCCATCAGTTTCTGATGAAGCAGATTCACTGCAGCTTCATATCGAGGGTCCAGGGCCAGGTTAACTAATTCATATGGATCATTAATGACATGATACAGTTCAATTACCGGCCGCTTCTGATAACGGTCCAGTATGTATTGCGCTTTTTTATCATTTTCAGCTGCTTCTCTCCAGGAGTTCATCCACCACAGATAGGATCTTCGATTAGCCGACCAATCTTCAGGATTCATCAGCAAGGCATTTTCAAATTGATTTTCCGGGAGCAGATTCAGTATGTATTTGAGGGAATCATTTCTGACAGACCTGATGCCATAAGGCTGGGAAGCTTCGTTTACACCACTGGTAGTTTGTATACCAAAAACCACTTGCTTATGCTGATCTGAGCTTCCATACAGAACGTCTTTAAAACTATGACCATCCAGTTCAATTAAGGGCTCAGTACTGGCCAGATCAAGAATAGTAGGTGTAATGTCGACATATTCAACCATAGCATTGCTTTCTGAACCGGGTGTCACTTTTGGTGGATATCGAACCACTAATGCACTTTGAATGCCACCATCATAACAAGTCCATTTTTCAAAAGGCCAGAGACTGCCATGTTCGCTTAATACCATCACCACTGTGTTTTCGGCTATTTGATGGCGATCAATAATTTCTAAAATTTGTCCTATCTGTTCATCAAAATATGTTATTTCGGCCAAATACAGGGAAAAGGCTTTTCTTGTTTCCCGGGTATCTATAAGATATGGCGGTAAAAAGATCTTTTCTACAGGATATTCAGAAGTATCTCCGTATGTCCAGGGTACATGGGGAGAACTGGACATGGCAAACAGGCAGAAAGGATTGTTATTTTTCACATTTTCATTTATGATATCATCGATAAACCTCATATCCGGATCATTCGAATTTTCAGAATATTGAAAAGGATAAACGGACTCGGGGCCGATATGCCGTTTACCGGTCAGGGCTACACTGTAACCTGCCGGCCTCAAATGATGAACAATACTTTTTATATGATCGAAGCTTTGGCTATGATTGGCATAAGCTCCATTTCTTACCGGATAAATACCTGTCAGTAAATTCTGCCGTGTTGGCGAACACATAGCCGTTGCCTGAAAACATCGATTGAACTTCATCCCTTCACGGGCAAGCTTATCCAGGTTGGGCATAATTGCCTGACCACCGTATGTTCCGAGATCTCTGAAAGTGCAATCATCAGCCATGATGACAACAAAATTCGGCTCATTAGAATCAGAATTGGCTGAGTCTATTACAGTGAGTATGCAAATAAAAAACAGGTATTTCTTCATCTCTTCTGATCCAGTTTTAGTTTTTGTCCATTCTCTATTAATTTTTTCTTTAAATGCTCATAATCCAATGCCTGAACTTCCTTATTATTTTCCAGAGCCAGAACGGCTGCGGTTCCAGCCGATTGACCAAGGATCATATAAACAGGTTCCATACGAATGGAACCAAAAGCAATATGTGAACTTGATACACAAACAGGAACCAAAAGATTAGTGCATTCCGAATATTTCGGTATAATGGCTTCATATGGAATTTCATATGGATGATGAGATGCTAAAAAATTTCCTTCGTTGATTACTTCTCCATTATGTACTACACGTTGAATATGATGGCTGTCAACACCATATGAACCAATTCCAACAGATGTATTTTTAATCGTATCTTTCTGGCAGTCATGTTGAGTCATTACATATTCACCGATCATTCTCCTGGCCTCCCTGATATATAGTTGGGGATTCCAGTTACCGTTCTCGATAAATTCATCTTTAGCATATCCATATTGTAACATTTCATTCCTGATATGTTCAGGGATTCGTTCATCATGACCAATAAAATAAATCAATCCTTTGGTAAATTCGGTATGATCCCTGATAATGGTATGGCGGGTTTGATAATCGCCTTCCGGATAATCCCAATTGGCTCCGATATAATCTGTGCTGAAGGGACATCCATCATTAATGTCAGTTTTCTGATTAGGAACCGGGGAAACTTTTATGAGGCCCTGAAGGGATTGAGGAGGATTGGCCACAACATAACGACCTAATAATTCATACCGGGAAGGATCATAGTTATCTGGCTCTTCTATCGGTATTTGATTATCCGGATTCTTACTGAGGCACATGCGATAATTATAAGCCTGGATTTTATCATCTGCCTCACCCGGGATACCCATTTCCACATCCTGAATTCCAAACAACAATTTGCCGTCCTGATCATAGGGATCTACTTCAGGACCAAAATACTTTTTAGGCTGTCGGAATTCCTCATTTTCACCCAATACTCCGGCCAAAGATTCCCCATACTTTTGTTCACTTTCCCGTCCCACATGATAGCTAACGCCTGCTAAAGCCATCAGATCACCTTCATAGGTGGCATCAATAAAAACCCGGCCGTAATAATCTTTCCCGGATTCCGTTTTTAAAGATACAATTCTGGCCCCCTCCAATTTAACTCCATTTTCAAGGCTTAAGCGTTCATTTAGTATAATCTCCACACCATTTTCATCAAGCATGGATTTGAATATCATTAATACCACTTTGGGCTCAAAACTCTTTATATATTTACTATCAGAATCGTAGACTTCACTTTTCTGTTGATTTCCATATATCCAGTGTTCTGGATCATCATAATATTTTTTTACCCGCCGGTAAAACTCATCTGCAATCCCCCCAATAGTCCATTCCAACCCGTAATCCGTCCAGGTAAGACCTCCGGTGGTACACCCGCCTATATGCCCATTTGGGTTAATGAGAATTGTTGATTTACCCATCCTTTCCGCCTGTATGGCTGCCGTAATACCGGCTGGAGTAGCTCCATATATAACTAGGTCGTATTCTACATGGTCATTTGATTGGCAGGTACTTGAAAATATAAGTATGGCAAACAAAAGGAGGATATTGATAAACTTTTTATGCATTTTTCTTGATTTTAATCTATAAAATACCATCTCGCCAAAATCAGATTTTATCATTCGGTTACAATTGGCTCATTATTCATAATCTCGTGTAATTTCCCTTCCATTTCCCGAACTTTCTCAGGATGTTTGAGATAGAGGTTTTCGGACTCCGATTCATCCACTGATAAATCATACAATTCTCCTTCCGGATCACCCGGGTTCTCAGGCTGATAATCTCCTCCTCCAATATATTTCCAGTTATTCCATCGCAATCCCAGAACATATTGACTAGATTGCACGACCACCGTTTCCCTGATATTTCTTTTTTCCCCTTTCAGCACAGACAACAAATCAAAACTATCTACTGCAGCATTTCCGGGAAGCTCATGACCGATTACCGAGGCAATTGTTGCCATAATATCGGTAAGTGAAAAAAGTTGATTGTTCACAGTACCAGCGGGGAAATGCCCGGGCCAACTGGCAATAAAGGGAGTTCTTACCCCACCTTCCCAGGCAGTCCATTTTGTTCCTCTCAAATGTCCGTTAGGATGATGCGCTTTCTCCTCCGGCTTAATTTCTATAATGGTATCCGGGTTATTGGTGGCATTGGCAAGGTCCATTTTATCACTGGTAATGCGGAACTGAGAACCGTTATCGCTGGCAAACAATACAATGGTGTTTTCAGTTAATTTCAGGCTATCCAGCGTATTGATAATATTTCCTATATAATGATCCAGTTCATGGACATAATCTCCATAGAGACCCGCCTGGGTGGAGCCTTTAAACGATTCGCTTACAGCTAGTGGTACATGGGGAACATAGGGTACATAATAGAGGAAAAACGGATTGCCATTCGAATTACTTGTGTGTTGGCAGAGAAAATCAACTGTCTTTTCAGTAATAAATGGCAGGTATTCCTCAAGGGTGATCATATTAAGATGTCCTTTATTTTGAGCAGCTTCAATAGCATACAGATCATGTTTAAGAGCCCCCATAATTTTATTCTGTTCCAGAATCCAGCATTCACTCGCACAACTGAATCCCAGCCAATGATCAAATCCATGATCCAGAGGTCCATCAGAAACAGGCTTACTCAGGTCAAGATTGGCGCCATTATTATCGGCCCTGAATTTGCCATAACCTGCCGGTTTTTCACCGTCGAGGGTAGGAAAGGTGGTCCCCAGATCCTGTGGACGGTAGGGATAGTTATCCCCCAGATGCCATTTTCCAAAACCGGCTGTAGTATAGCCTGATTTCTGTAACATCTCAGGAAGTGTAAGGATATCGCCATCTATCATTGAAGGTTCATAATTGGCCATTACCCCGGATTTTTTCCAGCTTCTGAATGAATAACTTCCCGTCATGAGCGCATACCGTGAGGGTGAGCATACCGATACCGGACAATACGCATCAGTCAACCGGATACCTTTCGATGCCAGTTGATCCAGATGGGGTGTAGGAACCAGGGATTGGTCATTATAGCAGGTGAGGTCCCCATAACCCAGATCATCAGCGAGAATAATAACGATATTCGGTTCAGATGGTTTCTGAGTGCATGATAGTTGGTTAATCATAAAGAAACCAGAAATGAACAGAGATAAAGAATAATTAATAAAAAAAATATGGACTTTTCTCATCAAGCATAGAGATTTAATAAATCAGATAATAATCAATATTTAAAAATAAATTATTCATAGCCCTCATAAAAAAAGGGCTATGAATATGGAGTCAACCTGATTCTTTTTACAGAACCAGTTTACCATCCAGGATTTTGATTTTCCTGACTCAATGCATCATTATTATCAATTTCTTCGGATGGAATAGGCCATTTAAGATGTTTTTCTTCAATGGCAGATTTTCCTTCACCTGAGGCACGGATCACCTCTAGAGTAGTGCCGGTTCGCAGGAGATCATACCATCGTTTACCTTCCATCACAAATTCCTTTGCCCGTTCGAGAAGCAGGGAATCCTTGAATTGTTGCATAGAAAGCCCTCCAACCAGGTCCACGGTGGGATCCGGCTGATCAAGATCTCTACCGTATGCTCTCCTCCGAATTTTATTGATCCATTCATAAGATTCGGAAGTAGGCCCTCCGTTTGCCATATTGGTAGCCTCGGAATAAATAAGCACGATCTCGGTATAACGCAATACGGGGAAATCGTTGCCCGGTGGATCCGATTCAGTATCCCTGAATTTCTTGAACAACATAGGTATCTCAGAGCTCAGGAATTGCTCATCCCATGGTCCATTATACATCCAGTCCAGTGTTCGTAAATCAGGATCCGGACTATCCAGTTCTTTAACCCAATCTCCGAGCCAGGAATCGAAATTTCCAAACCAGGCATGTGCATTTCCACCCAGGGAATATCCGGATCCTGCCCTGTGCATGAGCCAGAGGGGACCAAATCCAAGTCCGCCTATCCTGGCATGCTTCAATGAAAAAATTTCTTCCGAATGGGTAAGTACCGTAGGCCCGAATATTTTTTGAAAATCTTCCGGCACCGAAACTTCAAGTAGACTGAACTGGCCGGAATCCATCACTTCCTTTGCCTTAGCCGCGGCTTCACTCCAATTTCCCCGTGTCAGGTATATTTTAGCCAGCAAACTGGTGGCCGCCCATTTCGTTGCACGACCAATGTCGGAGTCAGGATACGATTCCGGCAGGTTAATTTCGCAAAATTCCAGATCTTCTATGATCTGATTGTAAACGTCATTGACAGAGGTACGGGATATGGCAAGTTTATCAGCATCGGTTTCAGGGACCAAGCGTAATGGGACATCGCCAAAAAGCCGTACCAAATGAAAATAACCAAGGGCCCTGTTGAAACGGGCTTCACCAATCAGGCGATTACTTAATTCTACACTTACATCCTGAATTTCCTTTCCCTGCAATTGATCGATCACAATATTAGCACGGTTTATTACCTGATACGCCCCTCTCCAGATATTGCCAATCCGTATGACGCTGGTGCCGTCTAACTGATACCGGCTTGCCGGAGATTGACTTCCCCGCCCGTAGATATAATCGGAGAAAAACTCCAGATTGCCTAATAACCACCAGCCATACAAGTTATTATTTCCCCATGGTTGGTATATGCCTGAAGTCGCAGAAATAGCTCCTTCCCTGGTAGAAAATACTGCCTCCTGGGAAAGGAAAGTTTTCGGTTCTTCATCCAATTCACAGGCTGCCATTAACATCGTCATCAAAAGTAACAGCAACAGTTTGTATATGGATTTTTGTTGTATAATTTTCATGGCTATTTTTATTTACTTTTATTACTTAGTTCATTCGACTTTTTTAAATTCCTGATCATAATCAAAAATGATTTTAGAAACCGACTTTCACCCCAATGGAAAATGTTCTGGTGGTCGGATAGCTACGTTGATCTATCCCTATTCTTAAATCTCCACTACTCCATGAATTGACATCCGGCGTATACCAGGAATAACCAGTAAGTGTAAACAGATTTTGGCCACTCACATATATACTCGCTGATCGTATTGCAGATATATTCAGACCTGATATGGGAAGATTGTAATTAATTCTTACATTCTGAAGCCGTAAATAGGAGGCATCTTCAATATACCAATCAGATGGTTCCTGATTAAGGGTACTCGTGGCCCTGGGATAAGGAGCATTGGGGTTTGGATCATCAGGCCTCCACCGGTTATCTGCAACCTCTGAAATTTGATTGGGCCCCCGGTGGAAAGAAGCCATGAATCTATATTTATTATTGTTCCATAACTTTTTCCCGAGTTCTCCCTGAAAAGAGGCCCGTAAGGAAAAGTTCCCATACGATAAATTAGTAGCAAATCCATAAAAATAATCTGCATACGGATCACCCAGGATCACGCGGTCATCATCGTTAATATCACCATCCCCATTCTGATCCACAAAATTAAAAAAACCATCCTCGGTAAGCCCGTCCGTTTCCAACCCAAAAAAAGCGGATAAAGGCGCACCTTCCCGTACGATATTGGCCGATCCGAGTATATTCATTGTAGGCCCTATTATATCCTGTCCCCCCGCAGTTTCTGTTACGGTATTACGGTTGCCTGCGATATTCAGATTTACATCCCAGGCGTAATTATTACCTCTTAGAATATCTGCAGCTACATAAAGTTCAACACCCTCGTTTTGGGTAGACCCGATATTCTGAAGGGTAGTTGAAAATCCCGCTGTAGGCGGTAAATTTACCAGGGCCAGCAGATCATTTGTGTTTTTAACATAATAATCTGCGCTGATTCGAAGGCGATGATCCATTAATCCTATTTCCAATCCGACATTGAATTCTTCGGTTGTTTCCCATTTTAAATCCGGATTTCCCAGATTAGCAGCAGCAAATCCTGTTGTTGGAGTACCTCCGAATGCCAACCCAACATCAGAAAACCGTTGGAGGGATTGATAAGGAGATATAGCCTGGTTACCTGATACACCCCAACTTACGCGTAATTTCAAATCTGTAATCTGATCAAAATTATTTTTGATAAAATCTTCTTCAGACATTCTCCATGCAAATGCTCCAGATGGGAAAAAGCCCCATTTGTTTCCCGCACCAAACCGGGATGAACCATCTCTTCGACCTGAAACTGTGAAAAGATAGCGGTCATTCAATGAATAATTTATACGGCCTAAATAGGAAAATAAAGTCCATTCGCTGAAGCCCGTATTGGGGGCTGAAAAAGATTCTCCTGCTCCCAGGATATTATTTTCCAAATCATCAGTTACAAAACCACTGGAAGAGGCTCCCAAAAATTCGCCTTGCTCCTGCTGCCATGTTATTCCCACTGTCACATTTAACCGGTCATTTTCTCTAAGGGCTTTATTATAATTTAATGTATTTTCATTCAATAGAGAAGTAGTGGATGAAAAGCTTTTCGATCCTGAGCCAGCTGGGAGGCCACCTTCCAGCACTCTGGGATTGTAAAAATCATGTTTATTGCTAAGATGGTCAACCCCTAACAATATTTTGGCACTTAGATTTTCAATTATTTCATAGTTGCCAGATATGTTAGCGAGGATCCGGTCTAATGTCCGCTTATTTAGTTGTTCTTCAGCCAAAGCAACAGGGTTATCTCCTGAACTTGGGCTAAACGGATATTGTTTTAATGTGGCAGCATCGACATAACTTCCATCCTGATTATATACAGTTAAAAATGGGGGGGATTGTAAAGCGCTTAATAATACAAGACTTTCATTTATCTCATTATTAACTGAACGGGATAAGGATATACGACTTGTAATATCGAACTTTGGACTTATTTCCTGATCCAGATTCAATCGCAGAGATCCCCGTTCAAAATCAGATCCCCTTATTATGCCCTCCTCATCAAAATAGTTGCCAGAAATAAAATAACGTGTATTATTACTACCACCCGAAAATCTCAGCGTACTGTTATGCATTTGTGCGGGTCGGAAAATTTCATCCTGCCAATCAGTATTTATCTGGGAAAAATTATTAATATCATCCGTAAGAAATACAGGATCATTACCATCGTTGGTTTGTCTTTCATTGGCAATTTCCATGTATTGACTGCTATTCATCATATCGAGCTTTTTTTCCAATTGCCGGAATCCGATCGAGGTCTCAAAATCAACATTATGTTGATTCCTTTTTCCCTGTTTTGTAGTTATCATAATTACTCCATTACTGCCCCTGGATCCATATATAGCAGTAGCTGATGCATCCTTAAGTACCTCGATAGACTCAATGTCACCTGGATTGAGGGTAGACAGGAAATGTGTATTTCCACCCGTACCTGATTGGATTGGAATGCCATCGACAACATACAAGGGATCATTACTACCAAGGACAGAGTTGTTGCCCCGGATCCGGACAATCATATTTGCCCCGGGTGCCCCGCTACTCATGGTAACATTAACACCAGCCACTTTTCCCTGAAGACCCTGGCTGACGGAGGTTATCGGTTCATCTTCATATTCGCTTGCCTGGACAGAACTTATAGAGCCGGTGACATCACGACGTTCCTGCTCACCATATCCAATCACTACTACTTCCTCCAATTGAGTAATATCCGGCACCATAATTACATTTATCTCTGACCGATCCCCAATTCTTACCTCTTGTGTTCGATAGCCTACTGCACTGAATACAAGCACATTGCTTTCCAAAGGGACTTCCACTATATAATTTCCATCCAAATCTGTGATCGTTCCTGTTGTCGTACCTTTTATCAATACATTCACCCCCGGTATTCCGCTACCATCCTCTTCAGATGTAACCCGGCCGATAATGGTATTTTGTAATGTATATGACGGTGTGATCACGACGAGATTGTTTTCAAGAATTTTATAAGTAACTCCCGAATCCTGAAAAAGGAAATCAAGTATCTCGCTGATTTTCTTATCTTTCACAGTAATTGTAATCTGTTTGTTCAGGTCCTTGAACTCATCGTTATAGAAAAACCTGAATTCGCTTTTCTGTTCTATCTGCTTGAATACTTCACGCATGGTTTTATTCTTCACTGAAAGGTCAAAGGATGTATTCTGTGAGTAGACCGATGCGGAAACATGAATGGTTGCCAACAGGATAAAAAAGAATGATATCTTCATGGCTAAAATCAGTTTTTTATGCCCCATTTTTGGTAAAACAGAGCATATAAGTAAATTATTTTTCATAATTTTGTAGTCCTTTAAGTTAAACATCTGTTTTGCTGTAATTCTCCCGTAAAGAATACAGTTAAATGAGATTTTTGGAAAACCGGGTCCCGTTTCATGCCCGGTTTTTTTTATGTTGGTGGATCTCGCATGATATTTTATTTAATTTGTGCTTGTGTGTTGACTTGAGAAAAATAAAAAAACAAAATGGAAGGTATTATAAAAACCCACCCCTGCACCCCTCCGGGGAGGGGAATTAAGGTATTTTGTTTTTTTATTTTTCATTTTCTTGTTATTGACATTAAAACTCTTATTAATCGATAGTATTAAAAATTTATTCAGTTCTGATTTAAAATTTCATCGTATCTTCGCTCCAGATCTTTATCAAGATCCCATCGGACCCATCCTTTGCCGACTTCATACTTGACGGGCGCTGTCATCCGCAGGATCTCAAGTACCTGTTCCAGGGTTTCATTCCGGATGGTGCCGGAAAATTTATAATCTTTTATGGCATTTGATTTAAACTGAATAGTTGTATTATACCTGCGCTCCAGCATCCTGGCAAATTCATCCAGACTGGCTCCCTCAATCA
>CAZYDB010000012.1:24581-31956 GCA_964645995.1 uncultured Roseivirgaceae bacterium | reverse complement strand
GTTCGTCGTAAATATCAGGGAACAGGCCTGCACCAACAATGGTTAGTGCCGGGCCTTTAACATTATAAAATATGCCTCCATCTATACCGCGATCATAATCATTGTAAGTTAATCCGGCATTAATGACATAGGGCGCCTGACCTCCCATTTGGCGGGATCTTTTGATAGTTTCTTCTGTTTTCTCATAGGTTTTCCTTGAGTTATACTCCGTGTCGGTTATATCGATACGGGAATCAACAATCGTAAAATTTCCGGAAAAGGCAAACCCGCTCAGTGCCGGAGAAATGAATTCAAGGCTTTTGCCGACTTCCAACTCTGCTCCATATAACTGTCCATCTCCAACATTTCGTGGCTGATATTCGGTACTGGTTTGTTGTTCAGGGATTCGTACCAGTTCGATCGGGTTATCGAACTTCTTATAAAAGAGACTGGCCGATATTATTTGTCCCCTTCCCATAAACATTTCCCATCGCAGGTCAAGGTTATCAATTCTTGTTTCCGTTAGGTTGCCATCCCAGTCTGAATACGGGAATAAGCTACCGTTAAATATCCGGTTGGTGATCGGATCGATAATCTGAGCAAACGAAACTTCTTTAAATGAAGGTCTTGCGATCGTTCGCGAGTAAGAAGTTCTCAAATTTTGATTTTGATTTAATGCATAGATTAAATTAATTGAAGGAAAGAAATCTAATGATTCAATCACCTTTTCGTTATCCAGGTTACGTCCATTTTCTATATCGCCATTGGCATAACGCTGATCTCTACCAGTATGCCTTTGTATATAGTTTTCTGCCCTGATCCCGACAATAGATTTAAAGTTTGTGAAGAGATCCATTTCATTGGAAACATAAAAAGCAGCATTATTAATATTAGAATTATATTCATTAGGGTTTGGGTCATTATTCCCGGATTGATAATAGATCCTGTTGGGCCGGTTTGGAAAGATATTTTCTTGATTCAATACAACGGTGGGGTCGGGAATTGGCCAGTTCTGCCCGCCAAAAAATTGTATGTCATAGAAAAGTATCCTATAGTCCCTTTGTTTGTATGTATAGCTTGTTCCGAATTTTAAACGGGCATCGCTTTCACGGAATGAATATTTATTCATGATATCAATTCTTCCAACGCCATTTAATTCATTTAGATCGCGCCATATTCTGTTCGGATTACCACCGGCTCCTGCAATAAAACTGGTGTCAACATCTGTCTGGGTGAATGCCGTCTTCCTTATATCCGGATCTTCCAACGTTGAGAAGGTCGGTGCTAGACGCCAGTCGATTTCCCAGCCGGTTCCCTTGATGATATGATTACCATTTAGAAAGAAGTTAGTCAGTGAACGCTGGTTATATTCAAGATTATCGGATGCCGCAATATATCCGGATTGTCCGACTGCCGCTCCGTCATTGTCAATATTGAATTTTCCGGCACGGCTTTCTCCGTTTTGAAGCCGCAAGGCAGTAACCCTTATTTTGGAATAATTATTTTTAAAAGCCAGCCCGCCTAAGCCACCCACCAGGGTGCTCTTTTCTCCAAGCTGCCCATTTTGAATGGTGGCATAGCGTAATTCATGGCGATCAGGATCAATAAATCGCTGAAATTCACCGTATGTAACATCATCATAATAACTATAATCATTTTTATAAGACAAAGAAAATATATATCCGAGCTTTGGATTATTGCCGGAAAAATCTTCCTCACCGGTTTTTTTCTTCCCAAGACTTATCTGGTTGCCGAAGGAAAGGCTGGCGCTATAATCTAAAAAGCTGCTTTGCCTCGTGGCGCCTAGTTGCGGGTTGAAACTGGTAACAAAATCAAATACTTCCTCATCCGTTGCACCGCTGATCGGGGTGGGAATGTCAGGCTGAAGAGCCCGGTCCGGCAATGCTCTTGAGCCATCATCGAATCCTAAGAAGTCAGTGGCACCGCCCTCATAAGATAGGAAATCGGCATTGAAATGCATATCAGGATTATATTCAGCACTAATAGAAACGGTGAAGATCTTTTCGTCCGGGAAGTCCTTGGTCTCGATATTCATGAGACCGCCGGTAAAATCAGCGGGCATATCAGCAGTAAAATTTTTGCTGACGATCATATTATCGATAAGACTAGTTGGGAAAATATCCATCTGCAGACTATTTCGATCAGGGTCAAGTCCGGGTATATCCACATTGTTAAGCATGGTTTTGGAATAACGATCTCCTAAGCCCCTGACATAAATATACTTTCCTCCTTCTATTGACACACCGGTTACCCGTTTTGCTGCTTCAACAGCAGTAGCATCGCCCACTAATTGTATTTTTGCCGCGGAGATGCCATCCATCATTACAGGAGATCTCTTTTTTAGTGTTATCAATGCTTCTTCGGTTGTCCGTATCGCTTCTGCCTTAACGACTACCCCTTCTAATTCAATGGCGTCTTCCACCATCCTGATTTCATTTAAAACAGCGACTTCATTTGCAGTAACGACAATGTCTTCTATGGTTAATGTTTGAAATGAAACATAAGATATTTGCAGATTGTAACTACCCGCAGCAACATCAAGTGAAAATTTCCCGTCAAGGTCAGTTATGACACCATTCTGGGTTCCCTTTATTACAACGGTCACGCCTATTAAGGGCTCTCCCGTGGCATCCTCAATAACAGAGCCTCTGATGGTTCCATTCTGGGCATAGCTTGTGGAAAGTGAGAATATAAAAAATACAAGGTATAGCAGTCTCATTTCAATCAATTGTTTTAACGATAATATAATAAAGAAACAGACTTACAAATAATTGTAAGCCTGTTTCCGATTCTTTAATTATGTGATATTCTCTTTGATTTTATCAGTTATTATAAACCGGCTAATCCACCAGCCTGAGCTGCCCATGTCCAGCCAAACCCGGAGGTATCGGCTTTCCCTGAACCGCCTGCAGTCACGCCGGCAGGAACAGCGCCATTAACATAATCCGCTAGTGCTCCGGAATCGAAATCAAACTCTATGTTTTCAAAGGTAACACCGGCTGCAGTGACCCGGTTGATTTTCTGTCCATCAACTATTCCTGTAAAATACAGGTTTTTAAGAGCTACGATAGAATTGTCATCCACATTGATGAGGTCTTCAGCTACCCTGTCATCATTTGATGCAACAATGGTTCCATTTTGAATCGTATGACCAGCTTCGAATGACCCTTCAGGACCGTCCAGTTCAAAACAGTGGCCTGTTGGAGTAACCACAACAAAGTTATCCAACGTGCCTGCCCATGACTGATCAGTGTCAATACCATCATCGCCTACATTCCATACGACAACGTTGGTTACATTTACTAATCCGCCAAACCATTCGATCCCATCATCCTGGTTGGCTACAACTTCAATGTTGTCGACGACTGTGCCGGAACCTACACCTCCCAGAGAGAGGCCATTAATTTCATTACCGGCTCCTATGTTAGCGCCACCATGCCTGATAGAGATGTATTTCAGTATTCCGGAATTATCATCCTCAACATCACCGCCATAAAGGCCATTGGGATCGGAGGTGGGAATTCCTTCAATCTGTATTTCACTAACATCACCGTTATCATTGGAAGCGGAAATAGGCGCTTTACCCAGTACAATCACACCGCCCCATAGACCGTTGATGTCCGGATCGAGGTTTGGGCTGCCGAAGTTACCGGCGGCCACATCTTCAGGAGTGATCTCATCAGCTGTGGAGGTAAAGATAATCGGTGCATCAGCCGTGCCTTCGGCGATTAAAGTACCACCTCTGGCAACTAGCAGCGCAGTAGCATTAGAACCGGTACCGGCTTCGCCTTTAATGATCGTACCCGGTTCAATGGTGAGTGTCACCCCATCTACAACCGTAATACGGCCTCCCAGAATATATATTTTGGTAGAAACCCATGTAGCATCTTCCGTAAGGTTACTGGAAACGGTGACTTCTGTTTCAAGGGTTACGCTCAATATGGCAGTAGCATCTTCAGTCTGATTTTCATTGTCAGTTACGGTAAGGGTAACTGCACCTGCACCGGCAGCATTACCTGCTGTGTAACTTACGACCACATCTCCACTGGCAGCACCTGCAGCAGGCTCTGTGTCTATAGTTGCCGTACCACCTTCTGCAGTAGCAGAGGAGGATTTATACCCTCCCGGCGCCTGAACAGAAAATGTCAGGGT
The DNA here is from genome assembly GCA_964645995.1 of uncultured Roseivirgaceae bacterium. Taxonomy (GTDB): domain Bacteria; phylum Bacteroidota; class Bacteroidia; order Cytophagales; family Cyclobacteriaceae; genus JAGTVG01. Next base: position 27,804 of record CAZYDB010000012.1, on the reverse strand, counting down.
TATGGTTTGCCCGGCTTCTACCGATGAGGCGGAAGGCGCACTTACGGATGGACGCTCAACCGTTGGTTCGTCGTCATCACATGAAAACATAAAGACCAACCCGCTTACTAAAGCGAGGGATAGTAAAATTTTAATTTTTCTCATAACAATTAAATTCATTGGGGTTTTAATTATAAACTTTCAGTGCAAAGGTGGGCAGGCAATGTTAATTGAAGAGGGCGTAACTATTACATTTCTGTTAAGCAAAAGCCAGCAATTGTTAAGCCAATGTTAAAACCGTTTATCTATTTCAGAATATGCATTGATGATGTTCAATAAGTCTACCGTTGAATTCAATGTTTAAGCTATTTCCCTATAAAACAGCACTTTAGAATCAGAATTTTCCGGGAATAGAAATTTGGTTATAACCCAAATAGTGTTATTTGATTGGTATAAAGTTAAGGGGGGGTATATTAAATACCTTATTATTTGGCGATCGGAACTTTCTTCAGTATCCTGTCAACAATATACCGGGTATCAACATTATCTGCTTCCGCTTCATAATTCAGGATCATCCTGTGGTTGAGTATATCCATGGCCACTTCCTTGATATCTTCAGGCAGCACATATTCCCGCCGGTCGAAAAAAGCAACAGCTTTTGAGGCCAGGTTCAGATAGATACTGGCTCTTGGTGAAGCGCCAAACTGAATATATCCGGCTTCCTCTTTCATGCCATATTCTACCGGCTTCCTGGACGCAAAAACGATTTCCACAATATACTTTTCCAGTGATTCTGAAATTCGCACCTTATTAATCTCATCCCTGATACTGAAAATGTCCTCTTTAGACAGGATGGTATTGATCGTATCGTCAAAACTCAGATTTGACATTCTTTGCATAATCTTCAATTCCTCTTCCTTAGTAGGATAATCGACGAATACTTTCATCATAAAACGGTCAACCTGCGCTTCAGGCAGAGGATAAGTACCCTCCTGGTCAATCGGGTTTTGTGTGGCCATTACCAGGAAAGGCCTATCAAGCTTGAAAGTGGTTTCTCCAATCGTCACCTGCTTCTCCTGCATGGATTCAAGGAGGGCTGACTGAACTTTCGCGGGAGAGCGGTTTACTTCATCGGCCAGGATCATATTCGCAAAAATGGGACCTTTCTTTACCTCAAATTCAGATTTTTGCTGATTGTAGATCATGGTCCCGATAAGATCGGCCGGCAAAAGGTCAGGTGTGAATTGGATACGTTGGAAATCCAGATGGAGGACTTTAGCCAATGTATTTACTGTAAGTGTCTTGGCAAGTCCCGGGACTCCTTCAAGCAATATATGGCCCTGGGTGAATAAACCGATCAATAAGCGATTGACCATATATTCCTGTCCAACAACGATCTTGGATACTTCAGAAAAAACATCCTGAATCTTTTGCTGAAAGGCCAGCATTTTTTCTTCAACTTCAGCCATACAGTTTATTAGGGTTTATACTAGGCAGCTACAAAAATATAAAATCCCGGGAAAAGGAAGTATGATCAGCCATTTTAATATATAATTGATATTAGCTTAGCTTGTGTCTTCCGCAACGGGTACTCCAAGTTCTTTTGAAAGGGTATCTGCTTCAAGGATCAGGTCTCCGTAATAACCCATCGAAGCGATTATGGCTTCATTACCTTCAGCCGGTATCAGTTTAATGATGAATAGTTTCTCATAAATACTAGCAGGGCCTGTATTCCCTCTGGCAAATCGCCGGTAAGGAACCACCATGATCTTGGAAAGGAGGGGAAGGGGCTTCCAGCTTCCTATTTTTATCATAAGAAACGACAGGTATGTTTTATAACGTTGATGCTGGTATTCGATCATTATTCCATAAAATCCAGTCAACCCCGTAAGGGTAAGTAAAAAGATTAACAGCCCCAGGTTGAAAATGGAAATATCATATTTATAACCATAAAACATGGCGCCCATACCAATTAGAACGAATATAGTGAGGATATTTCTGGTACTTCCCTGGAAAAAGGGTTTGATCTTCTTTTTAAACATTAAACTAAAAACTTAACACTTTATCTTCACCGTTTGGTATTATCGTTATTTCTAAAAACCCGGATTTCAGCCCTTCTGTTGAGCCTGCGGCCTGCAACAGTATTGTTATCACCAAGAGGGCGGCTTGAGCCGTAACCAACCGTAACGATCCTTTCAGGAGATACTCCTTCGTTGACAAGGTATTTTTTTACACTCTCTGCACGTTTTTCAGATAATAGATTATTATATTCATCGGGTCCTGTATTATCGGTATGTCCACTGACTTCAACCAGTAGTTCAGGGTTCTCTTTCATACGGATAAAAAGATATTCAAGGTCATTATAGGAGATCGGTTCCCCGCTGTCGAAATAATAATAAACATTGATCACATTCTGATAAACCAGTTCACGTGAAGGCATTACCATCTGCTCCCCGGGTCTTTCAATTATTTTTTCAACTACCAGGGTATCTCTTATTATCCTTGGTTGCGAGGGGCCATCGGTCGAATAGCGGACGGTCACCTCATAAAGGATCGAATCCAGGGAAACAGGAAATTCAAAACGGTATTTACCATTTGGCAGCCGTTTTCCTTCTCTTTTGGAATCGTCAGATCCTATCATTGCAGCATAAGCATGTTTTGGTGGATTGCCCAGTGAATCCTCCAATACAAGGTCTAGTTTTACTCTGGGATAAAGCCAGTCCTCCCTGTTCTTGGTATTTAATAGTTTTCTCAGGTCAAGCGGCTCATAATTTTCCAGGTTCACCCGGTAAAGATCTTGCTCACCCCTGCTTTGGAATTTTACAGAAGAAAAATAGCCGTGCTTCTCGTCGCCGGAGAGCACAAAATAAATATCATTTTCAACGGAGTTAATTGGATATCCCATATTGAGTGGTTCCTGCCATACATTGGCTTCTTCATCCCATGCTGACCGGTAGATGTCGAGGTCACCCATCCCGTAATGGCCGAAGGAGCTGAAATACAAATGCCGGCCATTCTTCGAAACAAACACCGCTTCTTCATCATATTCTGTGTTGATCACATTGCCCAGGTTCCGGACATTTACCCATTCTCCCCGCTTGTTTCTTTCAGCCATATAAATATCAGTACCGCCGACACCACCGGGCCTGTCGCTGGTAAAAAAAAGAAACCTGCCATCACTGCTGACGGAGGCAGAGTTTTCATGATTAGGCGTATTGACCTCTCCCTTGAGGGGATCAGGATT
>CAZYDB010000012.1:0-24571 GCA_964645995.1 uncultured Roseivirgaceae bacterium | reverse complement strand
AGGATTGGTCCATTCACCATCTTCCTTTTGAAAAGACTCATATATATCGCCCCCGTTGAGGTCCTTGTATACAAACATCTCCTTAGCATCGGCAGAAAGACCCACTGTAGCATTATGAAAAATAGTATTTACCGGATCTCCTATGTTCTTTGCCTCCTGATACTCTCCATCTTCGCGATAGGCTATGAAAATATCTTCATAGTATTCAAAGTCAGGAGCCAGGTTCTCATTTACGTTATCATCCCTGCGGGAGGTAAAGACGAGTAATGATTCATCAGCAGAAACCAAAGGGGCATATTCCGGATATTCGGTATTGATTTTTTCGCCGAGATTAGTAATTTCAACATCGGCAGGGTAGGCGGTATAGATCATGCCATTCCGGCATTCAAATATTTTCCGGTCTACTTCATAAATTTTCCTTGATTTCTCAAAATCCATTGACCTGGCCAGCAGGTTTCGATATTGCACATAATACTCAATGGCAGACTCAAAATCCTCCAAATAATGAAAAGATTTTCCTATCATAAAAAGTATCTCATCATCAACTTCCGGATCCAATTGATAAGCGGTTAAAAAATAAGGCAGTGCTTCTTCTTTATGAACGGTAAGTAAAATAGCTTGGCCCGACATCATATAGGCTCGGGCGTTATTCGGGTCATAGCTGATGGCTAGTTCAAACAGATCACCGGCCTGTTTTCGATGTTCATAGTCAAATACCTCCATCCCCATATTTAACAATTCTTCCGAAATAGTGACCGAATCCTGCTCCTGTGATTTAACTGCTCCGGATGACAAAAGTACCAGGAGAGGAATGAGGAAGGAAATTGACCGGTATAATTTATTCTTTATCACTTTTTTCCTGTTAATTCCAATAAATGCACTATTCAGGGTTGAATTTATAGCCCATTTGCAACTATTCCAATTTTTTAAAAATTTTAAATGCATTGATCCATCATATTCATGATATTTTGTGTTAATATCATTTGAAACTTAAGCTATTTTATCTAACTTTTTGCGTATACCTCATTCCCTTACTCCCTTGAAATACTGATTTTAATGTATAAAAGAATTTTTTTCGATCTCATCTTCGGGCTCATTATCCTGCTGATATCATTTAAATGTACGATATTAAATCCATCAGAAAATACTGAAAGGGCGTATTTTATTCCTCCTGCCGAGCGGGAATTCCGTGCTGCCTGGATTGCCACGGTAGCCAATATCAACTGGCCAAGCCAGCCGGGGTTGTCGGCAGCGGCCCAGAAGGAAGAAGCCATCAGGCTGTTAAACCTGCTGGCAACCCACCATTATAATGCGGTGATCCTGCAGGTACGACCCCAGGCTGATGCGCTTTACGAGAGTTCGCTGGAACCCTGGTCCTATTATCTTACCGGTAGGCAGGGACATCCACCCGAACCCTTTTATGATCCCCTTTCCTTTTGGGTAGAGGAAGCTCATCGACGGGGCCTCGAGTTACATGTATGGCTAAATCCCTACCGTGCCCACCACAGCGCTGGCGGAGAAGTTACAGAAGCCTCTGTCGTGAAGAATATGCCGGAACTTATCGTCGAATTGGAAAATGGATACTGGTGGTTTGACCCTGGCAAGGAAGGTACGCTGCAACATTCTACAGCAGTGGTTATGGATATTGTAAAAAGATATAATATTGATGGTGTTCATTTCGACGATTATTTTTATCCTTATCCATCCTATAACAACAACAAGGATTTTCCGGACCAGGATACTTACCGTGCATATCTTGATGGTGGGGGTAAATTGTCCAGGGAAGATTGGAGGCGCAATAACGTGAATCAATTCATCAGACAACTCTATCAAAAGATTAAAAAGGAAAAGCCCTTCGTTAAGTTCGGTCTTAGTCCTTTCGGTATCTGGCGGCCCAATAACCCTCCATCAATTGCCGGGTTCGATCAGTATGAACAGCTTTATGCCGATGCCAGGCTATGGTTTAATGAAGGCTGGATTGATTATTTCACTCCGCAATTATATTGGTCTATCAATCAGTATACCCAGAGCTTTCCTGTGCTCCTCGGTTGGTGGGCCGGTGAAAATAAAAAAGGCAGGCATTTATGGCCTGGTATTAATATTGGCAGAAAAACCGGAGAAGAAAGGATCGATGAGACGATCAACCAGATAATGATCACTAGAGGCGTATTACAGGAGCATTCCGGCAATGTTCATTGGAGTATTGGTCCTTTAGTGAAGGATTCATCACTGGCTGAGGCCCTCCTGGAAGGTCCTTACCGTCGTCAGGCCCTGGTGCCATCATCTTCCTGGCTTGACCGCAAAGAACCGGATCCCCCGGTTGCAGATTTCCATTTCCGGGATGATTCGGTCGTGATCAACTGGGGGCATCCGAAGCGGGATGATGTTTATCGATGGGTGGTATACCATCAATATGGCGATCAATGGAATTACAAGATCATGAGCCAAGAGGCAATGTCCGCTACCGTACCTGCTTTTGATTTATCATATGCACGTCTTCCTGAGAAAAATGATTTTTCAGATGAGGAACTGATGGGTGCTCTTCAGGGAGTCAATCAACTGGCCGTTACCGGCGTTGACCGAACCGGCAATGAAAGCAAACCCTATATTCTTCAGGTAAGTGAGATACCCGAAACATCGACACCTGACTTTGATGTTCTGCGCAGGGAAATTCACGACCGTCAGTCTGCCATTACGGAGGAAGTAATCCACCCTGCTGTGCAAACAGGCGTAGAGGTTTTGCTGGAGGATCATTTAGACCTGATCCGAGGCAAGCGTGTTGGGTTGATCACCAATCCATCGGCCGTTAATAATAACCTGGTCAGTGATGTAGGTCTGCTGGCCTCTCATCCGGAGGTTGATCTGGTAGCTCTTTTCGGTGCCGAACACGGGATACGCGGCGCCCGGCAGGGAGTTATTTTTGAGGAAGGCGAACCAGATCCTTCCACAGGTATTCCTGTTTATAGTCTTTACGGGGACACCTATGCTCCCAAACAGGAATGGCTCAAGGATATTGACATTATGCTGTTTGACATACAGGGTGTAGGATCATCATGGTATACTTTTAAATATTCCATGTCTTTTGCCATGGAAGCATGTGCTAAAGCAGGGATCTCTTTCATCGTTCTCGACAGGCCAAATCCTCTTGGTGGCGAGGTAGTGGAAGGCCCTTATCTTGAATTGGGTGGGATTTTCCGGCACAGACTACCTTTCCGGCATGGGATGACTTATGGTGAACTTGCATCCATGTGGAATGACAGGGAAGGCTTTAAGGCTGATCTAAAGGTTATAAAAATGAAAGGATGGCGGAGAAATATGATGTGGGAAGATACCGGGTTATTATGGATCATGCCTTCACCGAATATGGATACCTATGAGACAGCCGTCGTTTATCCTGGACAGTGTCTTTTTGAAAGAACGAATATTTCGGAGGCCCGCGGAACGACAAAACCCTTTCTGATGATCGGCGCCCCCTGGATCGATGGGGAAGAGGCTGCAAGGGATCTTAACAGCAGGGGCATAGCGGGTGCGATTTTCAGGCCTGTATATTTTATTCCGGGAAAGGCCGGGAAGGGCGAAAATCCCAGGCATAAGCCATGGAATGAATTGTGTTCAGGGGTCGAGATCATGGTCACCAATGCACATGCTTACCGCTCAGTAACAACTGCTCTGCATATACTTGATGCCTGTCGCAATACTAACCCCGATTCACTTCAGTGGGACCCGCCCGAAGTGATTAAATCAATTGAAGACCCCAATCATACAGTCGAAGATATAGTCAGCAATTTTCAAAAAGACATTAATGATTTCATGAAGTTCAGGGGGGAATATTTACTTTACCGGTAAAAAAAATATCCGTGTTTCATTATCGTATATCGATTTTTTTAGTAATTGGCCTGATGGTTTCCTGCACCATCAGAAAACCCGCCCAGGTCACCCTTTCCAATGGCGACACCCCTCAATTACAACGGGCTCAAGTCCGCGGTCTTTATATACCCATACATTCATGGTCTTATCATCATGCCGATTCCGCCCGAAAAAGGATATCAACTTTGATGAAGGCCGCCCATGATGCTTTTTATCAGGTTGTTTTCTTTGAAATTGTAAACGGGGGGCAATCTATAATCCCTGAGAGTGCAGGCTGGGAATCCCTGAATCTTCCTGAAGAAACGACGGCTTTTGATCCGGTTGAATGGGCTGTCCGCCAGGCCCATCAATATGATCTTGAGCTATATGCAACGGGGGATTTTTTAACATTATGGGCCAACGATAAGCTACCTGCTTCCGGGCAACATATTTATTATACGCATGGTCCCGGAGTAGCTGAAAAGGACAGGTGGTTGTTATACGGGACACGGAGGGGAAAGTTACGGAGCCATGGGTCTTTCCGGGTTACTTGAGAAGGACATAAACCTGGACCTTGCGCTTAAGCTGGGTGAAATCTGTCAGGCGGCAGGGGCCGGGATCTTCCAGGTCCGCCAGTCAGACAACACCATCGGTCTGCTGGAAAAACGTGAGATGGTCCGCCAATCCGGAGCTGATATTCTGATCAGTATCCATGCCAATGCCGCCGGTACCGGCGGAGGTTATCTTCGTGTTGGCGGTACGAGTACGTATTACCATGATCCTTTCTGGGCAGGATTGGCAGAGAACGTTTACGCGAGTCTGTTGGAACTTGGCCTTGATGAATTCGGTGTGGTAGGTTCGTTTAATTACACGGTTACCCGGGTATCACAGATGCCCTCCATACTAGTGGAGCAAGCGTTTATGACGCATGCAGAAGATGAGGAAAAACTCGCGGATGCAAATTTCCGGCAGGCAATGGCCGGCAGGATCTATGAAGGGATAATAGCATTTTTAAAGGATATGAATCAACCGATAGAACCATGATCAGAAACTTAATTTTACTGTTTGTCACAATTGTCTTCTTTGCTTGCCGGGAAACCAGTTCCCCTGGAACCGGTCCGGCAGATAATGGATCGCTGGAAGGCTTCTGGTATGAAAAACCCCTTCGAATACAGCAAACCGTACTAAGACAACCAGACGCTGCTGGTTATAATGTAGATAGTGTGGTGTCTTATCTAAAAAAGATACATGCCAATGTGCTGGTTATTAATGCCGGTGGTGTTGTTGATTTCTTTCAAAACACATTGCCGCTTGCTAATGTTAATCCCTATCTCGGGGATCGTGATCTGCTGGCAGAAGTTGTTGATGCATGCCACCGCAACAATATAAAAGTGATCGCCCGGGTGGATTTCAGAGGTGTTGAAGAAGAGCGATATGAACAACATCCGGAATGGTTCGGAAAGGATGAAAATGGGGATCCTCTACTATTAACCTATACCAGGCCGGTCATGTATGCACCTTGTTATAATAGCTATTACAGGAATGAACATGCGGTAAGTTTCATATCCAATTTGTTTGCAAAGTACCGGGTAGATGGCATCTGGCATAATGCCGTAAACTTTCATCAAACTTGTTATTGTGAACGATGCCGGGGAAAATTTAATGAATATAGCGGATTGAATATTCCTGGGAGTAACAGCCCGGAAAATCAATGGGAAATTTATTATCGATGGAAGGCCGTCAATGCCAGTGAGCAACTGACCCTAATGCGTAATACCGTCAAAAGCTTTGGACAAGACAAGGCATATACTGCCGAAGTCTTTAATATGTTTGATGTAAACCAGCAGAAACATACCGGTATCGATCTTTACAGTGCAGCCGAGTTTTTTGATTTCCTTGTTACAGTCAGTTTTATTGCTGATAACAGGGTTGATGTTGAATATAAAGATCTATCGTATGGCGCCACAATCATTAAATTCCTTAAAGCCCTGAATCCAGAAAAATCGCCCGTCATACTTTTTGGAGGCAATGGTACGGAACACCGTTATATTTATGATCCTCCAATCGACCTGAAGCAATGGCTTTGGGAAGCAGCCGCCAATGGCGGTGGTTTCTGGAACTGTTATTTCAATGGTTCTCATCCGGCGGCAACCTATGATAACCGGAATGCCTATCTTCCTGAGGAAGCATACCGTTATCTTCATGAAAATGAAAAGATCATTGGTCAGTTGGATCCCGTGAAGGATGTTGCCATTTATTATTCCAAAGCCTCGGCACAGCTTCTGGGTGATCAGGCCTTCTCCTTACCGATCAGGGGAATGATCAGGATGTTGCATGATGCACATCAGCAGTATGGTTTTGTTTCAGATTATAACCTGAGCGAGGAAGATCTGGAGGACTGCAAGGTGCTTATACTGCCTAATGTGGTTTTTATTGATGAAGCCAAGGTAGAAATGATCAGAAATTGGGTTCGAAAGGGTGGGCGACTGATCGCTACCCATGAGACTTCCCTGTATGATGAACAGGGGGATAAAAGAGATGACTTTCTTATGAAAGATATTTTCGGCGCTCATTTTACCGGGCAGACCATCAATACGGAAATGGACTCCTATCAAAAAGTGATTACAAACCACGATTTACTGGCCGGGTTTGAAAAAACCAATCTTATCCATAACGGAGGATATACCCTGCTGATTGAAAAGGTCTCCGGAGCATTAACTATTACCGGGTATTTGCCAACGATCAATAATCAGCCTCCGGAGCATGCATTCCCTGAAAATTGGGAAACCGAACATCCTGTGATACTTTTAAACGAGGTGGGTGATGGTCGAGTGATATATTTTGCCAATCAGCCCGGATACCTCAATCATAAGATCGGACATCCTGATTATCATAACCTGCTTACCAATGCCGTTGATGTATTACTTGGAAAGGACAAGACATTAACTACAAAAGCGCCGTCGAGCGTTCATATCTATCTCAATAAAAGCAGATCAGACGAAAGAGTCTATCAGTTATCATTGGTGAATACAACCGCATCACCTGGACGCCCTATGCGTGACCTAATCCCTGTTGATAGTGTTTGGGTTCAGCTTCCGTTTGAAATAGCTTCCTGTCAGCTTATCAGTCCCCGGCCCACTGAATTCAGTTATTCAGGCAGACAACTCGATATAGCCCGGTTGGATGATTTTGCAGCTTTGATCATAAAGGCCGCAAAGTGATACTGGAGAATCGATTTTTTATTCCATCATATCATCGCAGGCAAGGACCAGGAACATGAAATTCATGGCACCGCCACCCATCACATATTCAGTTTGTTGCCAAAAGAAGGGCCATTCTTTAAGCTCTGGAAGATCAGGCCTGATAAGGGCTGTTCCTGAGGCTGATCCACCGGGAATAAATGACCAGTCTGCCCGGTTAACTCCATAAGCTACCAGCAGAGACTTCGACCCAACGCCTGACACAAAGGAGGCAGTATTGGTTCCGGGGTGTACACCCAGCACAAAATTCAATGAGTTAAAGACAGGATCGGCACTGAAGATCTCAGGGAATCCTTTGTGAAGGAAATATTGGTTAACGCCAAATCGTTGAATTGTCCATCCGGCACCCCATACATCAGGCCTGTAACTGATGCCATACGGTGTTTCGTTGACCTGTTCGCTGATAACGCCGGCATATTCCTGTAATTTTTCTCTGATGACGGATAAAAACTCATCATTATCAATCTGTTGAGCAACACGGGCTACTGCAGGCCCCGTTCTTTCGATATTGTTTACTATCAGGTCACGATTCATCAGGATGAAGTCCATATATTTTTGATCCCCGGTGGACTGGAAAAGGGCAGCTGATGCATCAATCAGGCCATAATGGCTGGAAGATTTATGATTATCCCATAATGCTTTTGCCGTTCGGGTACATTCGTCAGCCAGCGCATCATTATATCCTTTAAGATTTCTGCCGGCAGTTGCCAGGCAGGCGGCGACATCCAGTTCTCTTCGTGGGTTCTGCTCGGTGAACACCCAGCGGTCATCGCGGATCCCGGAATGCGTTGCACTGCGCTGACTCGAATCCATCCGTGGGTTATAGATGAGATTATCAGTCATTACCGTGGCGTCTCCCAGCAGGGAGTATTGACGGCCGGTGGGGCAAATAATACCTCTGTACAATCTTCCCAGGGCACGATAGCCCCCCAGGATGGTAAGTACCCCATGTTCTATCTGTTGCTGGATGTCAGAAAGCCCATCCGGCTGATGTATCTCTACAATTTTGTTTTCCTGATCAATTGTCGTCTGATCATAATCAATGCCGAATAACTCCCGCGAAAAGGCCAGCATTCGGACAGTATTGGCCTGGGATTCAACGCGCAGGTCATAATCGCCGGCATCATGCCAGCCGCCGGCATCCAGGTGAGGGACGGGATCAAACGGTTGAAATTTTGTTAGGGTAGATGGACCCTGGCGATATCCATCAAAATGAACATGCGAAACGGGAGCCATAAGGGCATCGTCCATATGACACAGGCCGTGCCATACCCTGGATAGTTCATTAATACGCATATGACACATTTGCACCGGCAGGTAATATTCTACTGTTGGCTGCCAGACATGTCTTTTGAACACATCTTCATGGATCATAAAGGGGGCTGAAACGGAGTTCCCATATTGCAGTTTATACATCCCGGGTTCACTGATATCGGTGAAATCAAAACGGGCATAGTTATACCGCAGAAACTGTCCCCATTTTTCGGGAATAGCCTGTTTTACGGCGTTCAGGCTTCCGTCTTCCTCAATCCTCATCAACCGGGCTTGTTCAAAACTACCCACCCGTTTGTCGAGTTCGATCACTGCGATCTTTTTTTGTGCAGGCCGGTAACCTACCTGTGATATCTGTACTACCGGTTCGTATTGATAGTCGGGTTTAATGGCAGGTGATATTAACCATTCAATAGCATTTTTATCTGCGCCTGCTTTCAGTGTTGACCGTAAGGTAAACCAGCCGTGATTGCTGGTGGCCCGCGAATCTATTAATTCAATATCATTACTGAAGGATTCGAATGTGATCATCTCATGGGGGGAATCGGGTATGACTACCAGTTTCTTTCCTTTGGCAAGCGGCTTGATGTTAATATCAGTATCATTCATTCGTTCAACAGGGCCATTGGCCTGCCTTGGGAAAAGGCCAGGGTTGCCATCCATATAGAAAGTTTTGTCAAAATACTTTCCCGGGAAAAGTTCCATCCTGAATACTACCTTTTCGGCCCAGGCGCCCTCGACAGGTTCGTCAAGGTCAATAGTTATCCGGAAAGACGTTCCTTCCGCCTTCACTTTAACTGTACTGAGGAGTTTAATATCCGGAAAGGATGTGCGGGGATCTTCGTGAAGAGCCCGGAGAGAATCAGGATAGCCCACCTGCAGGCTGATCGCATTGTTGTCAGGGTCAACCATACGTTCGCCATGAACCGGGTACGGCCTGCGTTGGTTCAATAAACCGAGATCGCCATTAGCCGCTACGCGCTCGCCATTCTGTATCAGCGTAATGCCGCTTTGATGGCCAACTGCATAATAATCGTGATAAACCATGACATTAAGGCCTGGCATTTCGAAATACTCCTGGTTGTTTATTGTCAGGGATTTGTCCCCATTATTCAGATTATCCGGAGCACATTGAGGGATTAAAAATATAATAAAAGCAAGAAAAATGATCGAAGCGTTCTTCATGATGATGTTGGTTAATGATCTGAGATTGAGTTCATATAATAAAAAATAAACCTCACTACCTAAGTGAAAATTATACACCAGGCAGTAAGTCGAAAAATTAAATGACGTAATGGAAAATTAAATAAATACATTAACAAATTAAAATTTACATCGAACTGATTTGATAAGGGGCGCAAAAATTTAAGCTGTTTTCAGGAGACTTATTGCTTCAAACCAATTGAAGAGTCATAAAAATGATGACCTGCGACAGTAGGGTCGCACAAAACAGATAGGGTAATGCAGTGACAGTTTTCCGGCTAACCCGGGTAATATACCATATAAAATCGCTGTTCAGTGGATGCCTCAATTATTCCGGACTAATTACCTGTTGTTCTCCTGTTAAAGGAAATCCGGGGAAATGGTGGGATGAAACGGGCAGATGATCCGACTACAAAAATCTACCGACCCCAGGCCAGGCAACTGGACTGATGAACCGGTAACTGGTGAAGAGGAGATGGGTAAACGAGTAACCTTGTGTGTTTGAGCCTGCAGTATGATTTTTTGAGCCATGTAAACTGCGTGATTTCCACCCTCCGACTTCTTCCCGGCCCAGGCCTGTGCCACTGTAGGCGGTATCCCAGGCATTTTCCGTTCTCAGTGTCGGAACCTTTCCGGCCTCAGTGCAGGCACTGAGGCCGGGATTTGTTACCTGAAAGCTTTATGAAAAGACCCCGTTCCGCTTCCAGCCAGAAACAAGTCCCGGGCTGAAAGCGGCTTAATATGATTTCATGAATTTTTCAGAAAAGGATATTTTCACTATTTAATTCATAGGCTTGACATGGCTGCCAGACCAGTTTGGCTGTTTTACTACTTTTACAGATGTCTTAGTATTGGGGTTAAAACTCATCGCCTTCACCTCCGCCTCCATTTCCTCGCTTTTTCTGATAATTATTAAACCGGTAGTTGAGTGTGAGGGCTACTCCTGGTGCGAGATTGTAATATTCCCCGTAAGCATTAAAATCCCTTCCAAATGAGAGGTCTTCTCTTACAACCCTGCCAAGAATATCTCTTGCCTGAAGTATGGCAGTAATTTTCTTGTCGAACAGCTCCTGGCTCAATGCGATATCGGCGGTCAGATAATCTCCCCTCTCACCCTGAGCGGTGACGGTGGCACTGTTGTACCTGGCATTAAGCTGGATCCTCGTCCCTTCTCCAAATCTAAAAGTATTACTAAGACGGGTATTCCAGTTAAAGCTTTGCCGGTTAAAAGATTGTTCCTCCAGTGCCCCTTCTAATCTATACTGATAAAAATTGCCCGATAAATCTGCTTTCCACCATTTCAGCAGGTTAAGATTCAAAACCATTTCTTTACCCAGGGCAAAATCTTTTCCAACATTTTCCGGTTTCGAAAGCATTATATTTCCCTCATAGACGCTTCTGATCCTTTCCACTTTATTGTTTGTGATCCGGTAATAGCCTTCGAAGGACAATGAATGTTCTCCCAGCCCCTTAAGATAGCCAATCTCCATCGCATCGATGTATTCCGGTTTTAGATCGGGGTTACCTTGACGCACATTGAAGGCATCTTCGTAGGTAAGGAAAGGCTCAAGCCACCAGGACCTTGGTCTTTCAATTCTCCGGGAATAACTGGCCATCAGTTGCTGCTCGGCCGGCAGCTTATAGGAAGTGTGAAGGGTAGGAAAGTAATCCCAGCGGTCAATAATAAATTCTGAGTTTAATGCCAGGGAGTTGATAATACGGTAAGTATATTCTCCCCGGAGGCCGATCTGATATCCAAAGCGGTCTGTTTCGCCGGCATAGATGCTATAAAGTGCATGGATATCCCTTTGATAACTGGTTTCATTTGTGAAATCAGGCTGTATTTCATAGGCACCGGAGCCGGGGTTGTACATGGATAAGGAAGTAAGATCCCTGCTCATCCCCAGCCGGCTTTGATAACCCGCCTCGAATTTGTCGTTCTCCCTGATTGGAAGGGTGTAGTCAAGATTTAGTTGCAGAACAGATCCCGGACCGTCTTCTGTGTTGATCTGTCCACTTGTAATGTTCTGAACCTCATCCAGCAGTTGGTTAATTGAGGTATCTTCTCCATCCCTGCTCCTATAAGCGATCTGTGCATCCAGTGTATGTCCTTTTTTCAGAAATTGATGCTGGAAAGAGGTGTTGATTGAATAGAAATTGCCAGCTCTCCTGCCTGATTCCTGGCTGATATAGTTATTTCTATTGATACCCGGCTCTGCCCATTCAATATAATCCTGATCGGTACTACTCTGATATTTTCTAAAACCATAGTTGAATTCAATATTGAATATGTCCCGTTCAGTCAGATTAATACCAAGACCTCCCCGGAGGATCCAAAAATGTCTTTCTCTCATCCTGTCTCCTTCGGAACTGATGAAGTAGGTCGTGTCATCCTTGATGGTCGTCCTCTCATAAGTTGAATAGCCGGGCCGGGTACCATTATTGAGATCTGCGCCAAAAAAAACATTCCATTGCTTTCTGGAATAATTAACCAACATACCACCGCCGTAACGATTAAAATTACCTGCATTCAGGTTGGCCGTTCCTGATAGTCCTTTCAGCTTATTTTTTTTCGTTACAATATTAATGATGCCCGCCGTGCCATCAGGATTATACTTTGCGGATGGGTTGGTGATGATCTCTATGTTTTCTATTGTATTGGCGGGGATCTGCTGTAGAGCTTCCGATGGCTCAAGTACGGTCGGTCTTCCATCGATAAGAACCATAAATCCTGTACTACCCCTCAGTGCCACATTGCCATCCACATCGACAGTGATTGAGGGCACATTTTCAAGGATATCTATTGCAGTTCCTGAAGCAGCAGTGAGTTGTTGGCTCACATTGATCACTTTTCTGTCAATCTGATATTCTATAGCCATCTCATCGGCTATTACCTCTACTTCATCCAGCTGGGCCGTTGATCTTGGAAGTATGATATCCTCCATATTTACTAAGGTTCTCCCGGCATCGATATCAATATTTTCAAGCTTTTTCTTATCATATCCAATAAAAGATATTACCAGATAGTATTCGCCGGGTGACAATCCCTTTATATGAAAGGAACCATCTGGCTCTGAAATAGTACCTGTAATAAGCGACTGGTCTTCCGACTGATATACGGCTACAGATACAAATTCGAGCGGCTCCCCTGTTTCACCATCAACAACTTTTCCTGCGATGGTGCCTGTTACCGCCCCGTTTCCATACATTAAATTGAAAAAGATCAACTGAACTATTACTGTAAATATTAAATTTCTCATCTAAAACTTTTTTATCCGGTAACAAATTAATAGATAAAATCTGCTAAGAATTTATAATAATTCTGAAGACAATCTGAATTTTTATCTATTCTGTGTTTTAAAACACAGGTAGTTAACCATATAATTTCAAAAAAGTTTTTTATTACGAGGAGGAAATTATTTCTCCGGATTATCAGGAGGTTTTTATCATTCTCAGGATGTCATCGAGGTATTCACGGGAATTAGCAAGCCGGGGAACTTTATTCTGACCTCCCAGCTTATTTCTTTTTTTCATCCAGGAATAAAAAGTCCCTTCAGTCACAGGGTGCACTACCGGTTTTCCCAGGGCGATATTTTTATATCTTTTGGCATCATAATCCGAATTCAGTTTACGCATGGTTTTGTCGAGCGTATCAATAAACTGGTCCAGATGATCAGGTCGTTTTTTAAATTCGATGATCCATTCATGGCCGCCGCGTCCTTCCTGGTCGAAATAAAGCGGGCCGGCGGTATAATCCCCAACAATGGCATTTGTTTTCTCACAGGCAGTCTCGATACCTTTTTCGGCATTTTCAATGATCAGTTCTTCGCCGAAAGCATTGATAAAATGTTTGGTTCTGCCTGATATTTTAATACGAAAAGGATATTTGGAAGTAAAGCGTATTGTATCGCCGATCTTATACCGCCACAGGCCGGCATTCGTTGATATGATCATGGCGTAATTCTTGCCGATCTCTATTTCATCCAGGCTGTAGGCCCTTGGGTTATCATCGTTAATGTCTTCAAAAGGGATAAACTCATAATAGACACCATAATCGAGCATCAATAACAATTCATCAGAATCTTTTTTATCCTGAATGCCGAAAAAACCTTCTGAAGCGTTATACGTTTCCAGGTAGTGCATATTATCCGATGGGATCAGGTCTTTGAACAGTTTCCTGTAAGGCGTAAAAGAAACAGCTCCATGGACAAAGAGTTCCAGGTTTGGCCATACTTCAAGAATATTTTCTGCTTGCTTCAACTCAAGGATCCGTTTGATCAAAACCACTGTCCAGGTAGGAACACCGTAAATGCTGGTTACATTTTCTTCGGAGGTTATCCGGGCCATTTTTTCAATCTTTTTTTCCCATTCATTCATCAGCGCAATTTCCATCGGCGGGGTTTTTTTTATTTGTGTCCAGAACGGAAGGTTCTTGATTATCACAGCAGAGACATCGCCATAATAGGATCTGGAATTCTCATCAAGTTTATTGATCTGATGGCTTCCCCCAATTACCAGCCCTTTGCCGGAAAAAATTTTCGAATCCGGATAATTGTCGAGAAAGATAGAGATCATATCCTTGCCTCCTTTGAAATGGCAATCTTCCAGGGCTTCTTCTGTGACAGGGATAAATTTACTTCTATCGTTCGTGGTTCCTGAAGATTTGGCAAACCAGCTCACTTCTGAGGGCCATAAGATCTGTTGTTCTCCTTTCAGCAAACGTTCAATATAAGGATAAAGGCTTTCATAATTTCTGACCGGGACATTGTTTCTGAAATCTTCAAGACTATTAATAGAAGAAAAATCGTGATCCTTTCCAAACTGAGTTTTCGATGCTGTTTGGATCAGTTTTTGAAATAATTCTTCTTGGACTTCAATTGGATACTTCAGAAATAGATCAATCTGGTGCATCCTTTTCTTCATCACCCAGGAAAATATGGAATTAAAGATCTCCACTTTCGATTATCAAATTTTGCGTTTTAATTCAAAATGCCGGCCAAGATAAACCCGGCGCACCTGTTCATCGGCTGCCAGTTCTTCAGCACTACCCGCCTTGAGCAATTTGCCTTCAAACATCAGATAAGCTCTGTCAGTGATAGAGAGTGTTTCATTAACATTATGGTCGGTAATCAGGATGCCGATATTTTTGTTTTTAAGTTTAGCTACGATGGTTTGAATTTCCTCAACTGCGATGGGGTCCACCCCAGCGAAGGGCTCATCGAGTAAGACAAATTTTGGATCTACTGCTAGGGCTCTGGCAATTTCTGTTCTTCTGCGTTCGCCTCCCGATAACTGAATACCTTTATTTTTACGGACATGATGAAGGCTGAATTCATTAAGAAGTTGTTCCATCTTCTCCTTCTGTTCTGTTTTTGTCAGGGCGGAAAGTTCCAATACACACATCAGGTTTTCTTCGACGGTGAGGGTTCGGAACACAGAGGGCTCCTGGGCCAGATAACCTATACCCTGTTTCGCTCTTTTATACATTGGAAGGTCTGTAATATTCCGGTCATCCATGAAGATCTGCCCGGAATTTGGTTTGATCAACCCAACAATCATATAAAAGGAAGTGGTCTTCCCTGCCCCGTTTGGTCCCAACAAACCAACGATCTCACCCTGTTCAACCTGGACGGAGACATCATTCACCACCATCCGTTTCTTGTATTTCTTAAAAAGGTTCTCCGCTCGTAAAATCTTTCTCATCAGTCAAATTTAATATCTTTTGCCAGAAGCTGGATGGTTGTCTGTCCGAGATAATTATTTTCATCAATAGAATAGGCCATCTTAAAGCGCATACCACTGTTGATCAACTCGAAGTACTGAGCGAGTCCAAATCCTATGACCTCACAAATTTTATCATTTTCTTCCTGGTGAACATAGAATTTCAAATGCTCATTTTTTAGGATCCTCGGTCTGGAAGATACATATAGATTTTCTGACATAAAGACCGGCTGCATGTTGAGCGGACCAAATGGAGACATTTGATTTAGGATTTCGAGAAATTTAGGGGTGATCATATTGATCTCAATTACCTGATCAATATCGATCCGGGGGATCAGTTGTTCCTCGGTAACTTTTTCCCGGACAATTTTTTCAAACTTTTGAGTGAAGGCTGATACTTTATCCAGATCAAGCGTCAGGCCGGCGGCATACATATGGCCGCCATACTGATCGAGGAGATCCGAGCATTCTGCAATGGCCTCATACACATCAAAGCCATCGATCGATCGTGCTGATCCGGTAGCCTTATCATTTGACCGGGTAAGTATGATTGTAGGCCTGTAAAATTTATCGATACATCTGGAGGCTACAATACCGAGGACACCTTTGTGCCAGTCACTTTTAAATAGCACTGTGGATTTAGCTGTTTTAACTTTGTCATCCGACTCAATCATTTTAAAAGCTTCCTGGGTAATGGTGGAGTCAAAACTCCGGCGTTCGTCATTATTACTGTTAACTTTCAGGGCTACCAGCTCTGCGCTTTTATAGGATTCTGACAGCAATAGTTCGACTGCGAGCCCGGCATGGGTCATTCTGCCTGCAGCATTGATTCTGGGCCCTATACCGAAAACTATACCAGATATCGTAACCTTTCCGCGAAGACCAGCCACATCTATCAGGGCTTTTAGGCCCGGGCGGGGATCATTGTTTAATTTTTCAAGTCCGTAATAGGCAAAAATCCTGTTCTCTCCATGTACCGGAACGATATCAGAGGCGATGCTTACTGCCAGAAAATCAAGGTATTGGTACAATTCATTTAAATCCAGTTTATTGGAGATGCAGTATGCCTGCATAAATTTAAAACCTACGCCACATCCTGAAAGTTCTTTATAAGGATACCGGCATTCTTTCCGTTTCGGATCTAATATGGCATATGCATCCGGCAATTTGCTGCCCGGCAGATGATGATCGCATATGATGAAGTCAATCCCCCTTTTCTTAGCCTCGCGGGTCATATCTATTGCTTTGATACCACAGTCGAGGCTTATGATCAGATCAATATTATTTTTTTTTGCCCAGTCTATCCCGGCTGCAGAAATGCCGTATCCTTCAGAATAGCGATCAGGAATATAATAGAATATATTGGAATAGATCTTTTTCAGATAACTGTACACCAAGGCAACAGATGTAGTACCGTCAACATCATAGTCGCCGTATATCAGTATATTCTCTCCTTTATGGATTGCCTGGTCGAGTCGTTCCACGGCAAGGTCCATATCTTCCATAAGAAAAGGATCATGAAGGTCATTAAGTTGGGGCCGGAAGAAAGACTTCCCTTCCTCAAAGGTTGAAATGCCACGTTGTACAAGAATAGAAGCTAAAACCGGATTAATATTGATTTCTGAAGAAAGAAAAGCAACTTTCTCTTTATCGGGTTGTTCTCGGATAATCCATCTATGATCCATATGATTAATACAAAAATATGTATTTGGTATCTATATAACTTCAAAAATAATGGATAATTAAGAATCCTGTTATTCTCTTTGATTTTGGCCAAATAGTATAGGGTTGTCAGGTTATGAAGATAAAGAAAAAAACTGAAAGTCAGGGGCTTTTAATGCATTATCGAACCAGGCTTCTCTCTTATTTCTTCAGGATTTTACTACCTCCGGCTTAGCCAGTGATTGCACCAGGGGCAGGCTGATCTTGAAGGTAGTTCCTTCACCCGGTTTTGAATTCACCTTAATTTTCCCTTTATGTTGTTGTACAATACCATAAGAAATGGAAAGGCCCAGCCCGGTGCCTTCTCCAACTTCTTTAGTGGTGAAAAAAGGATCAAATATTTTATATCTTATATTCCGGGATATTCCCTTTCCATCATCAGAGATCCAGATCACTACTCTTGATTTCATTTTTTTTGTACGGATAGTGATTGTTCCATTATCTTCGATCGCCTGAATGGCATTATTCAGAATATTCATGAACACCTGGTTAAGCTGGCCTGGATAGCACTCGATCGGTTCCAGTTTCTCATCATATTCTTTTTTGATAATGATCCTGTTTTTATAATTATTTTTAAGCAAGATCAACGTAGAGTCAAGCGCTTCATGAATATCTGCTCTTCTCAGTTCATGTTGATCTATTCTCGAGAAATTTCTTAAGCCCCTGATAATCTCCCTGGTTCTTGAGGCCCCCTCTGTTATCCCGTTAAGAAGGAGGTCGATTTCTTGTAACACATAATGGATATCGTATTTATCCTCCAGGTTCCTTGCTTCTTCCAGCTTTCCACGGTCGACATCATTATCCCTGACGGCTGTTTGGTAGGCTTCAAGTACTTCCCGGAGTTCTTTCAAGTTCAATTTCAGGGGATTAATATTAGAACTTACGAAATTGATCGGGTTATTGATCTCGTGAGCAATGCCTGCCGTGATCTGTCCCAGTGATGCCATTTTCTCGGATTCTATCAATTGTTTCTGCGCTCTTTTCAGTTTTTCAAGGGTACTTTCTATTGCCTTAAAAGAGTCTTCCAGTTCATCTTTCTGGGCCGCAATTTTATTATTTTTCTCTTCCAGCTCACGGTTGATCTTCAAAATGGATTCTTTTTGCCTGGAAAGCAATTTATTGTCTCTTCTTTTCTGAAAATATCCTATTATAATCAGGGTAAGCACGGCTATTAAAAGCCCAATGGTCATAAAGAGGAATTTCCTTCTGAGTGCGGTCCTCTCCAATGCTTCTTCCCTCAGCATACTCTTCTGTTGCAGCAATTCTATTGTTTTCTTTTGTTCTTTTTCTTCGGCCTCCTTTCTGGCGAGGGCCAGCCGCTGGAGGTCACCACGCTGATGCAATTCATCGATCTCCCTGTCTTTCTTTGCTGCTTCCAGGGCCTGTTGTGTAATTTTAAGTTCCTGTAAAGCCCTTTCATTCTCAAGTTGTTGCAATTCCTGATTACTTTTTAATAATTCAATTTCTCTAAGGCTGGATTCGGCCTCCAGTGCAAGTTGCCGCATCGCAAGATCTTTGACTTCCTGGTCGGCAATGATGAGTGATAACTCTTTTTCCGCTTTCTCTGCATTGAATTCCCTTTGGCTGATCAAAGCTTCACGCGCCTTATTTATTTTTTGAATGGAGTCATTCATCTCAAGATAATCCTTATAATATTTTAAAGCCTTTTCAAAATTATTTGATTGTTGATATACCTGTGAGAATGTCTGATAACTGTCTCTTAATAATTCCAGATTTTTTAATTTTTCAGCCACTGATAAGGCATTTGATGCATAGTTTTCAGCCACCCTATATTCCTTTTCCAGCGTATAAATGTTTGCTATGAGGTTATTTAACTCAGCAATTTTCTCTTCATTAACAATTTTTTCCCAAATAACCAGTGCCGATTTCAGCGTATCAATAGCAGTAAGGTTTTCATTTAAATGATGATAGGTAATTCCGATATTGGTTAAGGCAGTGGCTATTATATCGTCAGGCTGATTTAGAACGGTCTTGGTAAAATATGCATCAATGAAATGCTTCAGGGCTTTTGGGTACTCATCAAGTGCTACATAATTATAACCGAGGTCAGTAAGGCTATTGGCTATTGCCAGAAGATCGCTTTTTTCTTTGGCAATATTGAATAGTTGACGGTTGATTGCAAGCATTTTGTTTTCATCCCCGGTAAATTGATATATCAATACCAATTTCTTTAAAAACGGGCTGATATCCGTCATGGGTTTTTCTTTTTCCGACAGTTGAATGGCCTTGTAAAGTGCATCCTCTGATTGTTCATAATCACCATTCTCCAGGTACAAATGGCCCAGGATATCTAATGTCTCCAGTTGCTTGTCGATATTGCCTGAACGTTCATAATAGTCGTTGGAAAGGAAAAAATATCCCAATGCTTTTTTGCTTAACTCATATTCCAGGTATACTTCACCAAGTGCAAAATAGGCATTCGCCAGCAGTTCAAACTGATCGTGTTTTTCAAGCTCACGGATCAGCTCAATGAAGTCTTTAATAACATCATTAAGGTCTCCCTTTTCTTCATGTAATTTTGCAAGAGCGATTTCCGAATCATAAAATATCTGCCAGTACCCCAGGTTTTTTGCTTTTTGAGAGGTAGAGAACAGTAGGCCAATAGCTGAATCCGTTTTTGATTCATGAATAAGTTCTTTTGACCTCAGAATATTTTGGTGCAGGGTTAATGAATCATCCTGGGCGAAAGTATTCCCTCTTAGAGGAGCCGCCACAATAAAAAGTATACCGGCGAAGATAACTGGGATATGGGCATTGATTATATGCACTATATTATATCTGGTTAAATACAAAGTTACTTTATTGAACAATCGATACCTGAAAAGTCATGATTAATCTGATTATAATACGAAAGTTATTATATCAGGTTTATTATAGGCCGTTCTAGGTTTGTTACAGCGACTTTACAAAGGCGTGCATGGCGGCCAGGTATTATTCATGCCGTGAAAAAACAATTGAATATATTGATTTTATGAAAAGGAGAATTATTGCTAAAATCCATCATCATCTTCCTCTTCTTCTTCCATCTCTTCCGGTATTTCAAAACCATCATTAGTATCATCGGCTTCTTCAAAGAGTGGGATTGTTTCCCCGGCAGGAGCAAAATTCAGTTCATAGGGCTCATTTATGCCAAGATAATCAGAACGGAACCTTTCAATGAAGCGCATGGCATCGCTGAATTCTCCGTCAAGAAAGAAATAATCCCCAAAATCCGCCTTTAAAGCATCTGATTTACCAGCGATGATCTCAAGGTATTCTTCATTGGAAGAAGAAGTAATCATTCTGTTTTCTTCAAAATTAAAAAAATACCAGCATGCAGGAGAAAATTGAAGGAACAGGTTGATCACATCTCCTGTTTCATTTTTCTTGAGCTCCAGGAAACCATCAACTGTTGCATTGATATCATCCCGCATAACATTGGAAACACCTATCTTGCCGGTGCTGTACCAGGCTTTAAACTGGTCGGACCAATTCAATTCAACATCAGGAATGACCAATGCTTTCATCAGTCGGGAATTCATGGAAACCAATGGTGTGTATTCCGTCAGAGATTGCCTCTCATAATCCACAGTAGCTTTTTCACCAATTATTTCAGAAACCTTATATAATATTGCCGGATCATTTTCATAGGCTATAGGCAAGCCTAAAAGTTCTATTTCCTCAAGCATATTGATGCTCATGGCTGTAAAGGCCTGAGGAGGTAATTTGAAATCCATTGTGAGAAAACTATTCATTCGATAGGTATTCTTTTCAATATTTCCCGAGCCGATTCCGGAACTAACAAGCTCGAAGTCATCAGTAAGCAAATTGAAATCAACCGGACCCTCAAACTTCAGGTCCATGGTGTTTACATTGAGGTTGAAAATCCGGCCTGAAAATGAATTTCCATTTACTTTTAAGGTGTCCTCAATTTTGTACATATCTAAAGCAGGGTCAAAAGAGAGCATCCCCTTAGGCTCAAAAAAGTCTTCATCCATGATGGATTTTTTATCATTTATGAAAGTGGCGTACAAACGGTCATTTTCATCATAGTGAATACCGGCAATAAGAGGCATGTCGCTTTCTGTCCTGGCCTTTTCAAAGTCAAATATTACTTCCTGGGTTTCTGTTTCACTACTTTGATACCTGATCCATATATCCTGGTTGAGAGTGGTCCTGTATTGCAATTTGACATATCCGTTCAGCTCGAAGGCCGGATCAGGGGCATACATAATCGCCTCTCCTTTATATATCATCCCTGGAGAGATCACCACCCCATCATCTTCAAATACATAACCCATAGCCTGTGTATGCAGTTTTTGCTCTCTGGATCTGGATTCTTCTGCCACCAGGGCAAACTCATCAATTTTGATTGCAAAGGTATCGTTCACGGCATTGACAAACTGATAGGTTGCCCGGCCTTCAAATTTATTCCGGGAAATGATATCAATGGTGCCATCATAAAGCCTGTGGTATTCATTTAGGGTATCAATTACGATAGTGGTGTTGTTTAAGGTACCAATTCTTGCATTTTCAAGAACCAGTACTTCATTGTTTTCGGGTGTGATCTTGGCATCAGCAACATTAATATAAGGAATTCCGGATATCAGCAATTCCAGGTTATCAATATCATAAACGGCTTTAGAAGCATTGAAAGCCAATGAATCCAGTTCTTCCCGGGTTGCATAGAAGTAGGAGTTGTTGATATCGACATTTTCCGGTTTTGTCATCACAACGGTGCGGTTATCAAGATCCCATCTCGCGTTTGAGATGGAGGTTTTAAATTGAGCGTAGGGGAAATTAATAGCTGCCACTCCTTCTCTCTCAGGACCGATATCCGCATAGTTTTCCACGAGATTAAAATTAAGGCGTATGTCATCACCCGATAAGGCTGGCTTTTCCGGATTATTGGATTTGATCTCAAAAAGAGCATGCCTGGCACCAAACTTGTTTTCGTTAAAGGAAAACTGATTGGATCTTGCTTCAGCACCTCTCGTTAATAAAGTTCCTTTACCAAAACCACCTTGTGGATTTACTGTAAGAGTCCCATCCAACGTTGCAGTATTCGTATATAAGGTGAAAGGAAGATCAAGGCTGGTGATGTACATACTGTCTTTTTTTGGAAGCCATTTTAAATTAAATTTTTCAACCTGTGCATCCGGGAAGCTGCCTGAATCGTAGCTTCCTGCCTGCATTACAAAATTGTTTCCCAGCCCGGTAAGGGAATCCATATAGAGTGTCAGATTATCCGAATCGAATGAAGAAGAAATATAATTTATTGATCCACTGGCTGTTAAGCCATTCTTGTCCATTTTAAGTGTATTATAGACCCTCCCGCCTCCTTCATATAATTCATAACCCTCCGGTGCTATACTATGATTAAATCCCAGGGAGTTATCTTCCATAATGTGAAGGGTTTCTTCGAAGGAAGGCAATATTCCCTCAGCTATAAAAGTTCCGTGAAATCCAATAGCCGAAGGATCACTGCCACTAAGGCTGTCAATTTCGAATGGAGGGATTACAAAATAAATGGATTTATCATAGGCCCCATCCAGTACGTCTTTGTTATCAAAATAAACGATGGCTCCCTGTTCGGCATTAAATCTCGGATAATTTGGATACATTTTTTGTCCGGATTTATTGTCCGGACGATTGATGTAAAGTCTTCCACTGGTTTCTGAGAATTCCTGGGTGAGCCCATCCATAGTTTCCTGGGCTGTTGAATCTCCAGTCGTAACCAGCTTGTTGTCAACCATTTCCTTTTGTCCTGTTTCCATATTATCGATATAGAACCGGATGGAGTCGATGGTTGTCATGTCGATGAGAAAACTATCATAATTAAAGAGAAATTCTCTTCCTATAAATTCAAAGTTACCAGCGAATAACTGACCGTTAAATTTGAGATCCCGGTCTCTAAGTAATGTGATTTCATTGTTTTCAGGATAAATAAACACATCAAGGATCTCACTGATATAAAAACGGGTAATGCCCCGGATTACAATTTCTTTTTCGGACAACCTGAAGGTGGCATTGGGTTGTAACGGGGAAAGGGACTTGATCTTAAGGTCATCAAAATCCCTCTTAAACCGGTTGGCGTCGACATAATGAAATGCCTTTTTCTTCATTATAATATCGCCGGTTTCACCATTATAATCGAGAAACCCGTTTTGCATGAGGGTTATCATTGTTGCTTTAACAGCAGTTTCATGCTGCTTATAGGCATCGGCCAGGTCGTAAACATTGAATTTTTTGCTGGATATTTTTCGGGAGTAGTGAACGGACATGATCAATGGATGGAAATCATAAATGCCGGCGAGGCTTTTCATATCCTCTTTATTGAAATAATCCTTCGATTCGAAATAGGCCGACACAATATTCTGGGCACTCGAAATGGATATATCCAATGTGTCTTCGTCCAGATCCCATCGGATCATATCGGCGGTAATATTCATGTCGAAATACGAGATATTATAAGGCGTGATCTGAAACCTACCTCCTCCTTTTTTCACCATTAATTCACGGTTGCCAGGTTTATATTCAAGTTCAACGGAAGGATGGAAAATTGTATCACTTCCAATATAAATAGTGATCTCAGCGTTTTTTGTTGTTATCAGTGAATCAGATAGATCAAAAACGGGCCCGACGGCTTTAAAAGAAACATTCCGTTCATTTGAAACCGATAATGTTGAATTTTTTAATAACAGGGACCGACTTGTCATCCGGTCTCCTATCATTGAAAAACCGCCGGTGAAAACCAGATTATTATCTGCAGGGAAATAAACGCGGATATCATGTTTATAGGAAGAAAACCTTGGGAAAGTTGATGCAGTATGAGCCTGTCTGTTAACACTTTTGTACTCAAAGGTTCCTTCCACGGGTTGATCCAGCTTTTCATTATGGGTAAGGATTGATTTAGTGGATTTGAAGTAAGGCCTCAATACGCTGAAAGCATATTTGCCGAGGTTACAAAAAACAGTTTCCCTATTCAATCCGAGAGAAGACCAGTCGAATTTGCCTCCTTCACCGATATATTGATCTTTGATCATGAGGTAAGCACCCATTGTCGATTTCAGTGTAATCGTGTCATAGTGGGTTTGAAAGGTGAGATCAGCTTTTTTGAAGCGGATCAGTGGACCTTCTTCTGCAGGCATGGGGATGTCTACAAGAGCATCTATGAGATACTGTTCATCATCTACCTGTTGTTGAATCACTCCTTCCGTACCCCATCCGTTATTCTCATTAATCCATGGGTCAGTATTAGAACTTGTCCCGGACTCATTTGTATCATCCGCCCAGTTATTCGCATTATCACTCCAGGTATCGGTTTCAGACCAGTTATCGGCAGCAGTATTTGAGTCATCCTGTATGGCCCAGTTATCAGAAGTGCTGTTCCAGTCGTCAGTCCATTCATCGGAGGAGTCTGCATCAGTTTCCGCTCCCCCGGAGGAGATAACGGCATCTTCAGTGGGATCTACGTCAGGAAATTCATCCATATACATTTCCTGGTGGTCGATATATTCAATTGAAAAATCAATATTATCCACCAG
>CAZYDB010000011.1:14995-33689 GCA_964645995.1 uncultured Roseivirgaceae bacterium | reverse complement strand
TCATTCTGTATTTAAAGGATCTGGTCTCGAATTTGATGATGTCAGGGCCTATCAGTATGGTGATGACGTCCGCAGCATTGACTGGCACGTCACCGCTAAGGGCCATGGTACTTATGTTAAAACCTATCGCGAAGAAAAGGAGCAGACCATATTTTTCGTACTTGATGTGAGCGCTTCGCAGGAGATTGGGAACCCCGGAAAGGAAAAGTTGCAGATTGCCAAGGAGATATGTGCCGTGCTTGCGCTTTCCGCTATCAAGGAATCCAGCGAAGTCGGGTTGATCTGCTTTTCAGATCAGAAAGAGAAATATATTAAACCCAAAAAAGGCATGCAGCATGCTTACCAGATCTTCAGGGAGGTTTTCAGGCTGGAACCCATTTCCTTGAAGACAGATATCAGCCGGGCCATCTTATTCACCTTGAACCTGGTGAAAAGAAAAAGCATCGTTATTTTCATCTCTGATTTTATTGATGAGGGTTATGAAAAAAACCTGAAAGCTCTGGCCAGGAAGCACGATCTTGTTGTGATTCATGTATCCGATCGCCGGGAAACAGACCTTCCCAGGTTAGGTATCGTTCCGCTTTTTGATAAAGAAAGCGGGAAAACACTCTGGATGAATACATCATCCGCTGCTTTTCGTTCCGGTTTACATAATACCTTTGCCGGGAACAGAAATGAATTAGAGGATCTGTGCAGGAAGAATAATGCCGATTATCTTCCTGTTGATACCAATGAAGATTATATTCCCAAACTTATCAAATTATTTAAGATCAGGAAAAATATCAGAAAGAGTGGGTAGAACAGCCGTTGTCGCATATTTTATTTTCCTTTATCTTATACCCGTTGCCTTGGCACAACAGGTAAAGGTTAGCGGCGCGTTTCAGGGTGATTCGATAAAGATCGGTGAACAAATCCCATATGCCATCACGGCCAGTTATCCCCGGTACCTTGATATTATTTTCCCTGATTCAACTTTTGATTACAGCCCATTTGAGTTTGTTGACCGGTATTATTTCCCAACACATTCCGACAGCCTGATAAGCTTTGACAGTGTCGTATACCACCTGACTACGTTTGAGATAGATTCAGTGCAATATCTGCAGATCCCGGTATATATACCGCAGCTGGAAGAAGACAGCCTGGCTATCTATCCTGAGCCTGATTCACTGATTCTGAACCATGTGATTCGGCAACTGCCGGATAGCGTTAAGCTGAAGGAGAACACAGCCTTCCTTGACATCCCAAGCAAATTTAATTATCCTGTGTTTCTTGTGATCCTGGTGACGCTGTTGGTCATCATCCTGGTAATCGCCATTTTCTTTGGTCAGCGGGTAAAACGGTGGTTCATGGTATGGCTGATGAAACGCAAGCATAAAAAATTTACCGAACGATTTTACGACAGGCTCGGAAGACTTAGGAACGGACAGGCAGGGATAGAACCGGAAGATGTCTTGTCGGAATGGAAAAAATATATGGAAAAGCTGGAGAATGAACCCTATACCAAATTAACTTCCAGGGAACTGATTGATCTTCATGCCGACCAACGCCTGAAAGAAAATCTCAGGTCCATCGACAGGTATATTTACGGCAATATCAAAGACCGGCCATTGCATGAACATTTCGAAAAATTACTGGAGTATACTGTTGAACGTTATGAGTTAAAGATTGAAGAGGTGCGTAATGGATGAGCAATATACATATAGTGAACATTGGCTCAGTCCGGACTGGTTTCAGCCTGCTACCCTTCAAAGTTTTGATTGGGAATACCTGCAATTGCTCTGGCTGCTGGCGCTTATCCCATTGGTATTTATTCTAAAATATATCATTCAGGGAAGGTTTAAGCGTAAATTGCTGATCGCTTTGCCCAAGAGCAGCCTTAGGTGGAGTCCGGTGAGCCTGCTTCGTTTTATTCCCGACCTCTTGCTTGCTTTCATCTTTGCTCTGATCATTATCAGCCTTGCGAGGCCACAGAAAACCAATGAACGTGTTGAGCAGTGGACGGAAGGAATAGATATCATGCTTGTGATCGACATATCCGAATCCATGCAGATTCAGGATTTTCAGCCAAACCGGCTGGAAGCCGCCAAAGAGACTGCCCTCAAATTTATCGACGGCCGTTTCCAGGACCGAATAGGGCTTGTGATCTTTTCAGGGGATGCTTATTCCCTGTCTCCTTTAACCCTTGATTATGAGCTTTTAAAAGGCTACATACGCGATATCGATTTCGCGATGATCGAAAACAGGGGCACCGCGATCGGAAGTGCCCTGGCCGTAGGCACGAACAGGATGCGGGAATCAGAAACCAAATCAAAGGTGCTCATCTTGTTAAGTGACGGGGATAATACTGCAGGGAATATTGATCCGGTCACGGCGGCAGAGCTGGCGCATGCTTATGATATCAAGATCTATACGATCGCCATCGGCAGGGAAGGCCGTGTGCCCTTTGGGAAAGATTTCTTCGGACGCACACGTTATGTTGAGAACACCCTTGATGAAACGAATCTTAGAAAGATCGCCCGCATTGGCGAAGGGCAGTTTTTCAGGGTTTCCGACAACCAGGCCCTGGAGAATGTTTTTGCCCTGATCGATCAGTATGAAAAAGCAGAGATCAAGGAAACCCGGTTTAAAGACACCCGCGATTTTTATACCATTTACCTCACCTGGACCATTCTATTGGTTATTGCCTGGATGGGATTAAAATCAACGTTTGTCTCCAATATTCTGCAGGACTGACAGGAAAGGCCCGATCCCCGCCTGATCCGGAAGAGAGTGAAGCATTGTATCAGGATTAGCCTTAGAGGGAGGCGATCAGCTCCTTCATGATAAGCGTCATTTTAGGTTCTGCTTTCGAGGCAGCCTGGATGACTTCCTCGATATTAACCTCTTTGATCCTTCCTTCCACACCCAGGTCTGTGATGACGGAAATAGCAAAACAGGGAATGCCCATCTGACGGGCGACCAGGTTCTCAGGTATGGTTGACATGCCAACGGCATCAGCGCCTATGATGCTGAGATATTTGTATTCCGCCGGAGTTTCCAGGTTAGGACCGGCCACGGCAGCATAAACCCCGGTATGAACTTTTATCTGATGTTTACCGGCGATTTCCAGCGCCCTGGCAATAAGGTCGCGATCGTAAGGATGGCTCATGTCGGGAAACCGCGGTCCCAGTTCATCATGGTTTTTCCCCCGTAAAGGATTTTCAGGGAGGAGGTTGATATGATCGCTCAGGATCATCAGGTCGCTGATTTCCTGGTTGCTTCGCAAACCACCGGAGGCATTGGAAATGAATAGTTTCTGAATGCCCAGGAATTTCATTACCCTTACCGGGAAGGTGATCTGTTGCATAGTATATCCCTCATAGTAATGAAAGCGGCCCTGCATGCAAATTACTGTTTTCCCACTTAACCGGCCGAAGATAAGCTTGCCGGAATGGCTCTCGACCGTGGAAACGGGAAAATGGGGGATATCCTTATAAGAGATTGTTGTATCGATTTCAATTTCGTTGACCAGCGCACCCAGGCCTGTGCCCAGAATGATCCCCACTTCCGGGGTTTTACCGTATTTTTCCCTGATAAATGTCGTGGTTTCCTCAATCTGGGCTATCATGATAGTTTCCTGTTAATTTGCCGGACAAAATAAATAAATTCTCTCCATTTTGTCCCCAGGGAACCGGAATTATATTGAGGTAAAATTTTGAGAATATGAATATGATAGTAAATTGCGTTTTTATTTATAAATTTACCCGGATATACAAAAACAACATTGTTTAGCCCATGAAATTCATCGTATCATCATCAGCCTTGTTAAAGCAGCTTCAGAATATTAATGGTGTGATCACTACCAATCCTGTTGTGCCTATCCTGGAAAACTTCCTTTTTGAAATTGAAAAAGGAAAATTAACCATTACTGCTTCCGACCTGCAGACTTCCATGATCACCGAGATGGAAGTAGAAGCCAAAGCGGGCGGGAATATTGCCGTTCCTGCCAGGATCCTGATGGATACGCTGAAAAACCTTCCCGAGCAGCCGGTAACTTTTTCTATCAATGAGGAATCATACAGTATTGAGATCAGTTCTGATAACGGGCATTATAAACTGGCAGGGGAGAATGCAACAGACTTCCCCAAGGTACCGAGCGTATCCGAAGGGTTTTCCGTCGATATGGCTACCGAGGCGCTGTCCAGCGCCATTTCCAATACGATATTTGCCACAAGCAATGATGAATTAAGGCCGGCTATGACCGGTGTGTATGTATCTATCACTGAAGAAAACACAATTTTTGTGGCTACCGACGGGCATCGACTGATCCGTTATTCAAGAAAGGATGTAAAAGCTGACACACCCAATGCCATCATCATCCCGAGAAAAGCTTTGAATCTGTTAAAGAACGTACTTCCTGAGGAGAATACTAATGTTTCAATAGAATACAATCTGTCCAATGCCTTTTTCCATTTCGGACAGGTGCGAATGATATGCCGGCTGATCGATGAGCGTTATCCTGATTATGAGAATGTGATCCCGGCAGATAACAGCAACCTGGTCACCTTCAACAGGGTCGATCTGTTAAGTTCACTCAAAAGGATTGCTATCTATGCCAATAAGACCACCAACCAGGTGAAGCTTAAAATTACCGGTAGTGAATTGCTGATTTCTGCGGAGGACCTGGATTTTTCAAACGAAGCCAATGAAAGGTTGTCCTGCGAACATGACGGAGAGGATATTGTTATTGGTTTCAATGCCCGGTTCCTGATCGAAATGTTGTCGAGCCTGGAAAGCAAGGAAGTACTGATGAAATTGTCGGAGGCCAACCGGGCAGGTTTATTGATCCCCAGTGACCTTGGCGACGAGGAAGACCTGCTGATGTTGGTGATGCCGGTGATGCTCAATAATTATACCTGATCCCTTATTATTCTTCCAGTCTTTTTATCCTTGCTCCCATCGCATTGAGCCTGCGGTCGATAAACTGATAGCCACGATCGATCTGCTCTACATTGGAGATGAGGCTTGTGCCTTCTGCCGATAGGGCTGCGATCAGCAAGGCAACCCCTGCGCGTATGTCCGGAGAACTCATTTTAATTCCCTTCAGCGGGAATTTACGGTCCAGGCCAATCACCGTGGCCCGGTGCGGGTCACAGAGGATGATCTGGGCTCCCATATCTATCAGCTTGTCAACAAAAAACAGACGGCTTTCAAACATTTTCTGATGGATGAGCACCGTCCCCTTGGCCTGTGTAGCTACAACCAGGGCTATGCTAAGCAGGTCGGGAGAGAAGCCCGGCCATACAGCATCGGCGATAGTCATGATGGAACCGTCGATGAAAGTTTCAATTTCATAATGATCGTGTTGCGGGATGATGATGTCGTCACCCCTGAAGTCCATATGGATGCCAAGCCTGAGGAAAACTTCCGGGATCATGCCCAGGTGTTTGACAGCAGCATCTTTGATGGTAATAGCTGACTGTGTCATGGCGGCCAGTCCGATAAAGCTCCCGATCTCGATCATGTCAGGAAGGAGGGTATGGGTGACTCCTTTCAGTTCTTTTACTCCGTCAATTCTTAAAAGATTGCTGCCCACTCCTGAGATTTCCGCACCCATGGCGATTAACATACGGCATAGTTGCTGTACATAAGGCTCACAAGCGGCATTGTAGATGGTTGTCCTTCCCTTTGCCATGACTGCTGCCATAACAATATTGGCAGTTCCGGTTACCGAAGCTTCATCCAGTAACATATCATTACCTTCGAGGTTTGAAGCGTCAATTGAATAATGATTGCCCCTGTCGAAGTCAAGTCGGGCTCCCAGCTTCTGAAAGCCATAGAAATGTGTATCCAGCCGCCTTCGTCCTATTTTATCTCCTCCCGGTTTTGTGATCTTAGCCTTGCCGAAACGGGCAAGCAGCGGGCCCAGGATCATGATGGAACCCCGTAAACTGCCGGCTTTTTCCCTGAACGTATTTGTCTCAAGGTAGGTGATATCAGGGTTGTCGGCCTGGAAGCGATAAGTGCCTGTTTCGAGTTGACGGACAGAAACACCCATATCTTCGAGGATGTCGATAAGGGCGTTTACATCACGGATATTGGGTATGTTCCGGAGGATCACCGGTTCGCTGGTGAGAAGAGTAGCACAGATAACCTGTAAAGCTTCGTTTTTGGCACCCTGTGGGGTAATGTCCCCCTCAAGGCGCCTGCCTCCTTCGATGCTGAAAGAAAGCATTAGCCCCTTTTTCTTCTGGGTTTTTTACCCCCTCTCTGGTGGTGGTGGTGGTGGTTAGTGCTCTTTTTTGGCT
Source organism: uncultured Roseivirgaceae bacterium (assembly GCA_964645995.1). GTDB lineage: Bacteria > Bacteroidota > Bacteroidia > Cytophagales > Cyclobacteriaceae > JAGTVG01. The sequence goes on along the minus strand of CAZYDB010000011.1, from coordinate 27,402 downwards.
TTTCTTTTACAAGATGCTCGAAAAGATTGTTATTTTTTACTTTTTCGATGTCGATATCGAGCTGACCTTTCGAAATTTCCCTGATGTTCTTATAGATGGTATCGTCGTCAAGGTTTTCCTTGTTCCACATCCCTGCGAAACTTTTCATTAACCGGCCGATATAGATGATGGCTTCTTCCTGTTCTTCTTTATCCTCTATGGCAATAGCCCTTTCTATCAATAGCTGGATATTCAGCCCATAGTGCTTGTAGGTGATGTTTTTGGTGTTGTAATGGAGTCTGTCCGGTTTTTTGTATAAAAGTTCTTTCTCGGGTACCGGAAAAGGGCTTTCAATGTCAAGGTTGAAATCCGACATGATGAAAAGATCGTCCCATAATTTCTGTGAATCTTCGTTGCCCTCTTTGACAGAGGGGTTGATCTGTTTCATTAATTCTACCAGGGCATGAGCTGTTTGGTTTCTCAAATCCTTATCCTCGATATTTTGCAGGTAGTTGACCAGTTTCTGCACATTGCGGCCATACTCTTTAAGAATAAGTGGCTCCTTCTGGGTGTTATATTCTTTCATTCCGTCTACTGATTAGGTGAGATTGTCTTTTTATCTATGGGTCTTAGTTGCATATTCTGAGTTTTGCAAAAGTAAGCAATAAAGTCTTTACGCCAAAATTATCAAATTTAACTTTTGCTTTCCGGTTAGCACCGTCTTCATCCATTTCTATGACTATGCCGAAACCGAATTTGGGATGCTCCACCTTCATGCCGGTATTCAGCCTTGTGGTATCACTTGGCCTGAAGTCCGGTGAAGGATTGTGTTTTTTCACCGGCATCTCCGGTTTTCGCTGAAGGTTCTTAGCCATACTGCTGCCTGGCCGTTCCCTGTAAGGCTGGGTATTGAAATTGGACTCTATCTTAGGGAAAGCGCTTCTGGTCACCCTGATAAACCTGGGGTCTATATCTTCGAGAAAACGGCTGGGTTCACAGCTTTTTAACCGGCCAAAACGGTACCTCGTGATCGCGTAGGAGAGAGTCAGCTTTTCCATGGCACGGGTCATGGCCACATAAAAAAGCCTCCTTTCCTCTTCAAGGTCGGCCCGGCTGCTCATCATCATCTGCGAGGGGAACAGGTCTTCTTCCATGCCTACCAGGTAGACATGCCTGAATTCAAGCCCTTTGGCCATATGGATGGTCATTAAGGTGACTTTGTCGCGGTCTTCATCATCACCCTCGTCAAGGCTTGTGATCAGTGCTACCTCCTGAAGGAAGGAAGAAAGGCTTTTGTCTTCATTTTCCTTGTTATCAACAAATTCCTTGATGGCATTGAGTAATTCCTGGACGTTTTCGTAACGGTTAAGGCCCTCAATGGTTTTGTCATCGTACAATTCCTTCAGCAACCCCGATTCCTTGGCGATCAGATTGGCGGCTTCATAGGCATTTCTTTTTTCAATCTCAATATGAAACCGTTTGATCAGGTTTACAAAATCAAGGATCCCCTGCACGGCTCTCCCGGAACCTATACTGCGAATATCTTCAAGGACCTCCCAAAGGCTTTTTTTCTGTTCATAGGCATGGATCACAACCTTGCTGACCGTTCCGGGGCCGACACCTCTTTTAGGAAGGTTGATTATTCTTTTAAGCGCCTCCTCGTCATTATGGTTTAGGGTAAAGCGCAGGTAGGCCAGGATGTCCTTGATCTCCCGGCGCTGGTAGAAGGAAAGGCCGCCGATGATCCGGTATTTGATATTCATTCTTCGCAAGGCTTCTTCTATGGCACGCGACTGACTGTTGGTGCGGTAGAGTACGGCAAAGTCACTGTTATGAAGTTGATGGACTGCCTTGGTTTCAAAAATGGAATTGGCGACCAGCTTGCCCTCTTCATTATCACTATTAGCCCTGAGCAGCTCGATCAGCTCGCCATCAACATTGACCGTCCACAATTTTTTTGGCAACTGTGCCTTGTTCTTTATTATAACCGTGTTGGCAGCATTAACAATGTTTTTTGTAGACCGGTAGTTCTGTTCCAGTTTGAATACGGCCAGATCGGGATAATCTTTTTCCAGGTTAAGGATGTTGTAGATCTCGGCTCCCCGGAAGGCATAGATGCTTTGCGCATCATCCCCTACGACGGTCAGGTTCTGAGTGACGGCAGCGAGTTTCTTGGTGATCACATACTGGGCGATATTGGTATCCTGAAACTCATCGATCAGCACATAATGGAACGTGTGCTGATACTTATTCAGCACATCCGGGTGATCCCTGAAAAGCACATAGACATTAAACAGAAGATCGTCGAAATCCATGGCTGAAGCCTTAAAACAACGCTCGGAATAGATCCTGAAAACATCTCCCAGCCTGGGTTTCATCGCCGCCTCATCATCGGCTTTGAAGACCGGGTTATTCTGATACTCACGCCATGAGATGAGCCTGTTTTTTGCTGCCGAGATCCGGTTGTATACAATGTTGGGCTTGTAAACCTTGTCATCGAGCTTCATTTCTTTGATGATCGATCTGAGGAGGGCCTTGGAATCGTCAGTATCATAAATTGTGAAGTTACCCGGGTATCCTATCCGTTTTCCGTCGATCCGCAATATCCGGGCAAAGATCGAGTGAAAGGTGCCCATCCAGATGTTCCGGGCTTCGTTACCGACTATCGTTTCTATCCTGTGACGCATTTCCGCGGATGCTTTGTTGGTGAAGGTGAGGGCCAGGATATTATACGGATCGATCTGATGCTCATGGATTAAATGGGCGATCTTGTAGGTCAGTACACGTGTTTTGCCGGATCCCGCGCCTGCAATGATCAGGGAAGGACCGTCTTTATGTTGAACGGCTTTTTTTTGAGGCTCGTTTAGGTCGCTAAGATAGGATTGCACATCACCGGTATTCATCCCTGCAAATTAATAGGATATCAGGGTATTCTCCATAGTATATTGTTAAAATTTTTACTAGCGGTCAGGCCAGCCTCCTGGTCCGGCCAGGGAAGTATCCCTTTCTTTTCAATGTAAATTTTTTTCTTTAGATTGCCGGGCACTAATAACTAAAGATCATGAAAAAAATCACTGCTACTGCCTTGTTTAAAATTAAAGATGGCAAACTGGATGAGTTCAAAAAGCTCATCCCGGAATTTATAAGCGTAACAAAGGAGAAGGAGCCGGGAAACTTGACTTATGACTGGTATCTGAATGAAGTCAAAATGGAATGTGCGGTGGTGGAAGTATATGCCGACTCACAGGCATTGCTGGCCCATGCAGGCAATGTTGGAGGATTGCTTGAAAAGGCCGGCGCCCTGGCTGATCTGTCGCTTGAGGTGTATGGCAATCCTGATGAAAAACTTCAGGAAGTGTTGAATGATATGGGTGTTGTTAGCTATGGTTTTTATGCCGGACGTTAATTTCCTAATTATATTATAAGCGGTATCATCAATTAATAAATGCCGGCATTAATAACGGCATTAAAGCCGGCATTTATTCAATTTAATATACTCATTATTAATTATTTATCGATAATTTATTTTTTACAAAATGTCAATTACATGTCATTTTTATGACCGCTGATGATCGACGCCCGGCTGGCACATCATGATAACCCGGATTATTCACCATAATGTTCATAATTCAATATTTTAACCCCGGTTATTCATTAACTATCCTCAAAATAAACCGTATTTACCATTTAAAATATTTATTAAAAGGTAGTTACATAACAGGGTTAACTAAATGCTCTGCCAATGATTTATACAACAAAAGTTGTTGAAATTTTTTGTTCAATTGTGATTTTTATAACGAATTTCCTCCAAATTTTGAATCCCATCTGACTGGACCAAAGAGAAAACACAATAAACCCTCAAAATTATCCCCTTCTGAAGTAATGACGATTCAGGTATTATCTCATTTATCGGGGTTTCGCAATTTCAAAACACTTTTTCCGGGATTGGTTTGCATTCATTGAAAACATCATCCATAATCCAAAAAATTTCCGGACCAATCAATTTTCTGCTATAATAGCCTACAATTTCACGGGCAAGAAACCTTCATTAATAATGGATTTTACTGATACCGGACAATTATATTTACCTTTATAGTTATATCGAACTGAGGTTATTTATCTTGCCAGGTGACTGAGTAACGTTTTAAAGAACTCCTCCCGCATCCTGTCGGCCTGGATTGATCTGAAATAGTGAATCTTACGGCTGCCATTATCCCTTGATGTTGTGATCTCCACTTTCTCAACCCATTCAGGATGGATCAGGGCTTCGATCAGGGCCAGGTCCCAGATCGTGCGTTGTTTCCTGCCGCCATCCAGATGCTGATGCCAACGGTCGACGAGGAAATCGCCCAGCGGATGGATCCCTTCCAGCCGTTGCACCGTTTCATCGAAATCAAATACCATGGCGGCCGCCACATTCACAGGGATGACATGCATCTCGATCTCCGACCATAGCAGAAGTTCAACGGCCTGGATATCCATCATGCAGTTAAAATCGGTCTTACGCAAGACCTTATTTTCAAAATCATAACTTGTACCCAGCCAGTACAAACGGATCCGTGATTCGATCGAGGGGTCAATGTAGACAGCCGAAGCCACATTGGTGAGTGCTCCCAGCGCTACAATGGTCAGTTTTTCCCCATCAGGTAATGCATGGGCCTGCTTGATGATCTCATAGGCAGCTGCCGAATGCTGGGCCTGGTCTCCCCAGTCAAACATCCGTTCCGTACCACCTCTCAGGGTTGATACGGAATGGCCCAGGTGACCAACCAGTAACTGATTCAGACGGTGGCTGTTTTCCATCGATCCGGGGACTGTCCAGTGACTGGTCTGCCATTGCGTGGCATTTAGGGCTGTAATTTCCCAGGAGGGTTCGATCAGGGCTCTGGAGATGGCATAAAGATCATCCACTTCGTTACCTGTGTCGGCATCCAGGATGAGGGATAACCTCTGCTGGGCAAGGCTTGATTGGATAGGGGATAAAAAAAGGAATAAAACCAGGGATATCCACAGAGTTTTCATTGTACATAAATTTATTCTTATAAATTTTTGCCCTATTGACGGACAACTCCGCCCTTGGGACTGTTCACTTCAATAGTGTATTTACTATTTCCTTTCACGATCCACCGGACGGTTACCGCGCCCATGCCAGGAATATTATCTATTTCTATCTTTTCAGGCGAGTAGGGCTGTTCTTTGGTAAGATCAAAATCCTTATCCTCGACGATCATGCCTGCCAGCACGTCGACACCCGTAATACCTGCATAATCAGGTCTGGTGATCTTATGTTTAATATCCTGGTCTGAATGGGTGGGGATGATCCGTTTGTTGGCGATGGTTACGGTGATCTGACGCAGCCCGTTTTTCAGTTTTTCATCTTCCACCGTTTCAATGATAAGGCCGGGGGTATGATAGGCATGAAAAAGGGTAAAAGCCATGTTCCGGTGTGCGTCGGTCTCGAGCAGAAAACCGGGATGCAGACGGGTATAATTCCTTTTAAAGCCGCCGATCTCTATTTCACCATAAATAGGGTGGTCATAGGGTGCCCATTCGACAAAAGCATCTTCGAAAAGCATGTATTTATTGAATTCATAGTACTCCTTCATCCTATTATCCCATCCCTGTATTTCCTGATAGAAATGCAGGTAGTTGGTGAAGATCTCATTAGAGAACGAGTAGACCCCCTGGCCGCTGTGAAACCAGCTGATCTCACCGCCAAAGGCAGGATACAGGTCTTTGTACAGGACAATATACCGGTAACCGGGCAGAAGCTGATCACCTCTTTTTCCAAGGGCGTCATACACACGGATATCGTTGCGTGAGTAGGAGTCCTCATCATACTTGGAACCGGGTCCGCGGAGGATCATGCCTCCGTAATTGTGATAGCTCTGAGCGCCAGCAATATTCGGATGGGAAAGGAAGAAGTCTGCTACAGCACGGTTTTCGGGTACTGAAAACGGATATTTGTACGCTCCGCCCTGAATATAATCGGGTTGCCAGTCCCAGCCCCAGTCACGGTTAGGATCGTAATATCCGCCGACACGATCTTCATTCACAAGGCCATCTCCATCGTTGTCAAATCCTTCGTAACCCAATAGTTCATACCCACCCAATTCTTCCGGTTCCGCCCGAACCATCATTCCCGGATAATCAGGATCAAGTTTATAGCGGCCATTGGGGTTTTTTCTGCGCATATAGGTTACATGTCCATCGCCATTGACATCATCAAACCCATCCTCATCATACAGGCCATCCCGGTCGTCATCAAAAGGCATCATGCCTGAACGGGGTGTATGGGCCGTATTTGGTGCTTGCATATAGTTATTGCGGGCATCGGGATTGATGCTGGGCACGATGTACAGGACCTTCTCCTTAAGTAAATTATTTATAAATTTATTTTCAGCATATGACTCCACAAGGTACCAGGCCGTATACAGGCCAAATTCTGCACCCTGGATTTCATTGCTGTGGATATTGCCGTCAATATAGAAGCCCGGCTTTTCTTCAGATTTTTTATGACTGTGATCCGAAACTTCCAGCATCCATATGTCGCGTCCTTCGTAGGATTTGCCGATAGAATACATCTTAAGCAGGTTTGGATAAGCCTCTTCAAGCTGCCTGGCAATGGCAGCAATGCCTTCGTAGGTATAATACCTGTTCCAGCTGACCTTGACCCTGGGGTTCTCCGGTGTCCCCGCCGCCCTGAAGATCTCCTCCTGTGACTGTGATACTCCTTCTGTTGCAAACAGGAGGATAAGCATGCAGATAGCTGTCGTATTTATATAAATTCTTTTCATCAGAAGACCTATTTTAAGTCAATGGTTAAATCCTGTATTCCTGTCTGGGGTGCTCCGATTGCCGCTGTAAACGTTCCGCTTCCCTGTATCAGCCAGCTCAGATGTTTTTTATCATCACCTTTCAGTTCATCCAGCAGGGTGATCTTTTTGCCTGACAGGATCTGCTGGCCCTCCTTTAGCTGTAAATGTATCTTGGGTTTCTTAAGCCAGCGTGTTCTTTCACCCAGTTCACTCATGGCCGGCATGATGCCTTTGTTATACACATCCATCTCAACCCGGTACAATTGATTTCCCAGGCTGGTGATAGTAAGGTTCAGGACTTCGATATCCGGTCGGATGGAAGCCAGCCAGAGGATAAAACGGCTATGGGTCTCAACAAGACTGTCGATCATGTAAACCGGCGGATTTATCTTTGCATAGGGGTAGAGTCCTCCAACTTCAGCCTGGCGCCCTTTAAAACCGGGGTGTTCGATCGGAGCCCAGTCAACAAAATACTTATCTGTCAGCACACTATCGGCCCACCTGAGGAAATTAACCTCTTCATGATATTTTTCTTCTTTGCTGCCACCGAACTGTATGGTGTCTTTTTTAGCCTTTATTTCCGGGATAAAAAAAGCGGGTGTTCCAAAGCTGAACCTTCCGAAATGAAAATAAGCCCACTGCATGAATCCTCCCTTATTGGTCGTAACCGTGGCATGGTGTTTTTTTCCGGTGAGTGCATTATACTTGTTAGAAACAAGGGTGTTCACCGCTGCATCGCCTTCCTGTATGCCGGTGATGATCTCCGCCGTAGCCTTTCCTTTATCATAGGACATAGGTGTTGAAAGATTGTCAGAAGGGCCTATCGTGAATACAGCATAGACGTTCCATCTTTCATAGAGGTAATCCAGGCTGCCGCGTGATTCGGGTTCGGAAACCGGTATCGGACCGGCACCTGGTTTGAAATGCTCAAATTGAAAAGTCATGTTTCGGTTGAATACGATACCCCCTTCTCCATCTTCGTTAAAAAGTCTGTCGTTGTCATTATCCGTTCCTTCGCTGATCAGGAGATAAGATCCTTTTTGTCCTTCCTTTTTCTCAGCCCTGACCATCACACGGGGATCCTGTTCATGCAGGGTCCATTCACCGGAGGGATCTTTGACCCGTACCATGGTGATGAGGTCATCGCCATTGAGGTCTTCAAAAGGATCTTCATTGATCCTGCCATCCCGGTCATCATCGGTAGGTCTGCTGTTGGCCTGCCGTTCATATTTAATACCGGCGAAATACTGTCCGGTGGCATCAGGACTCAGGTTCGGGATGATATAGAAAGAGACACTGTCGAGCATCCGGCTGATACTGTCATCGGATGAAGCCGCCAGCAATTTTTCTGCAAACCGGACAACCATTTCCGGTCCGTACACATACCGGCCATCCACCCCGCTGATAACGGCTATGCCGGGATGGTTATCTGTATCACCTCTGCCAACGGTTACAGCCCAGATGTTTATTTCACTCCTTGTTTTTGCGATTGATTCTAGTTTTACCAGGGAGGGATAAGCATTCCGGAGGTTCTGAAGCCTGCCGGTCAATTGCTGATAATCCGATAATTGACCCTGGCTGTAAAGGCCCTGGCTGAGTAATACTGCAGTTACCAGGATAGGCAGGCCTCTCAAATTTAGATTTTTCATGAATTCATCATAAGTAGAGAAAAAAACATGTTGTGAAATTATTATATTTATTTTTAAAATTTACGGGATTGGTTCAGAAATCGCAATTTAAAAAGCCGGTTCCAATAGGAGGGCCCATCGGAAGTTCTTCGGTTTCCGGCACAGCGAATGAATCAGGTTTATTTCTGAATTTAGCGATCCTTTCCAGGCCATAGAGAAAATGTGCTTTTTGTTGCGGCTCTCTGATCGATGAGCTTTTCTGAAGCCAATTTTGCAGATCCAGGATGCCTGTCAGGGCAATCGCTTTTGCCTGACCGGCCGCCTGTGGGTCATCAGCCAGGCGGATCATATGGCTAAGCACCAGCTTGCTTACCGTGCGGTTTATTTCGTCAGAATAGGCATCCGGATAGGTTTTTTTCCAGGTATTTTCAATGATCTCCTCCAGAAGCTGGGCAAGGCCCGGTATTTCCGGATCCCTGGCATGGTATTCTACCAGCCGGGAGGCTCTTTCCGGATGAAAAAGGAGTGATAAGGTCAGGTCGGCAGCACTTTCTGCTGCCGTCAGCGGATCGAATGTGAGCCCTGTCTTCTTTTTCATTTGTTCCCTGGTATCATAGAAGCCGGGAGCGGCCGGCGGAATCAGTTGAAGAATTGGTTCCGGAATCATCAGGAAATCAGGCCGGATGGTCCTTAGCACGGCATCGAGGGCCATCCGCTGCATTTCTGCGGGCACCATGGCTGTCACTATCTGGCCATCGCCCCTGTAGGCATAGGTATAGTTCAAGCCGCCAATCAGCTTACTGGCGGCTTCCAGCTGGTACCTGTGAAGGAGGTAAACGGTTACCAGCACATTTTCGAGGGTAGCGTAGGGCTGATTTTCAGGGATGGTGTTTACGCCAAAATCAGACAGTGCTTTTTTTCTGATGGCAATCATCCGGTTCAGCTCATCGGCGGCATTAAGGCGGTTATCCCACAGGTGTGCATAGGGATGCGCAGATCCCCGGGGCCGGGCATCCCGGTCTGAGATATAGTATAACCCTGCATTAATGGCTTCCCGGAGGATGCCGTTAAGAACCTCTTCTGTTTCCTGACCGTCATTAATTTCTGAATAGCCGTAACTGATGGCGATTTTATCCCATTCGCCGATGCCGGTACCATAAGCATTGAACAGATCGATCTCGCCCTTGTTGTCGAGGCTGATCATGGGATGGGGGTAGTCCATCACAGAAGCTCTGTCGTTGACGCTCGAAGCATAGTTATGGGCCAGGCCCAGGGTATGTCCCACCTCATGAGCCGCCAGTTGGCGGATCCTGGCCAGTGCCATCTCCCTTGCTTGTATCACCTTGTCCTCATCGCCATCGTAAGGGGAAAGGAGGCCCTGAGCGATCAGGAAATCCTGCCTCACACGAAGCGAACCCAGTGATACATGTCCCTTGATGATCTCTCCCGTACGGGGGTCTACGACGGACCGCCCATAGGACCATCCCCTGGTTGACCGGTGAACCCATTGGATAATATTATATCTTACATCCATCATGTCGGCATCCTCCGGTAACATCTTAATCCGGAAAGCATCTTCATAACCGGCAGCCTTGAAGGCCTCATTCCACCATCCGGCGCCTTCCAGGAGAGCAGAACGTACCGGCTCGGGAACACCGGGATCGAGGTAATAAATGATCGGCTTCACAGGCTTGCTGATGGGGGCGTTGGGGGCCGCCTTCTGCAAGCGGTGGCGCACGATAAAGCGTTGCTCAAGAGGTTCATCGAAAGATGTTGCATAATCGTAATAGGATAACCCGAAATACCCGGCCCTGGCATCGAATCTACGCATCGTGTATCCATCGCCTGGTAATGCAATGAAGGAATGTCTTTGAACGACAGTGATATATTCCGGCGATGGCACTACTTCCCGTACAAAACGCCCGCCGGACTCTCCCTGAAATGTAAGGAGGGCTTCTATTACGGTGTTTTGAGGAAAATTTTTCAGTTTATCCCTCAGAATGGAAGAGCTTTTTTTATTGATGGAATAATTGCCTTGGTCTGTGCGTTTCAGGGTGCGACCGATGCCGTGGGCGTCTTCAAGAAAAAAATCGGTAACATCGACCAGGTACCCGTCAAGAGCAACTTTTTCGATCGGGAAGGATCCTAGTACGGATTGGGCAAAAGCTTCCCTGACAGCTTTGGCTTCTGCCGGGTTCTCACTGATGGCCCTGAAATTATAATTGGGCTGCATAAGAAACAGGGTCGGACCATTCCTGATGAATGTAACAACCCTTTCACGGCCGAACTGCCCTCTGTCAAGTCCAATATCATTGGATCCTATACCTGTTACAAGAGAATTGACATATAAGAATTCCTCATTCACCCTGTCTACCTTCATCCACAATTTTCCTTCGTTGTTGTCCCAATACATATTGAAAAAGCCGTCGATCGCTTCGAAATCTTTGACAAACCTTGCCAGGGAGGCCGGCGGCTGGTCAGGAGCCGGTTGTGGCGTACGAGGAGCCGCACAGGATAGCATGAGAGGCACGAGGAAGATTATTATTGATTTTTTCATGATTAGCTCTTGTTTTGACACAATGTTAGGAAATAATGCCCCATAATTCAAAAAAGAAATTTTGTCTATTCTGTGAAGATTTAACCATTTTGCTGATTTTTGATTTATTTTGCAGGATATATCCAATTTTTATTCAATGATCAGGATCGGCGACAGCTTAATATCGGAAGATGTACTGGAGAAATTTTTCGTCTGTAACCTCGAAAAGTGTAAGGGCGCCTGTTGTGTTGAAGGAGATCTGGGCGCCCCCCTGGAAGAAACGGAACTCGGGATACTCAAGGAAATTTATCCTGCTGTTGAGCCCTACCTGTCGGTTGAGGGTAGAAAGGCCATTGAAGAGCAGGGTTTGTATATTCAGGATTTTGAAGGGGATTACTCAACGCCAACCATTGGAGGCAAAGAATGTGCCTATGCTGTATATGATGACCGCGGTTATTTGAAATGCGGTATCGAAAGGGCCTTTGAGGATGGGAAAACCGGTTTTAAAAAACCCCTTTCCTGTCATCTCTATCCAATAAGGATCAAACAAAATCATTTCAATACCGCTGTCAATTATGATTCCTGGCATATATGCAACCCCGCCTGTATCCTGGGGCAGGAACTCAATGTGCCGGTCTATCAGTTTCTCAAAGAAGCTTTGATAAGGAAGTTCGGAGAGAAATGGTACATGGAATTAGAAGCGGCGGCAAGAAAAAAGGAAGTCAACCGTGTACAGGAGGGAAAGAATGCGAGCGGACCATAGACCTGAATCATTTTTTTATACCCTGGATAGCTATATTTATTTCCAGGGAGTCATTCAACGGTTATATTTGGATGAATGAGCAGTGGCACGAGTTGGAGGTGAGGCCCCGGCAGGGCTTCAAGCTCTTTTTTCCCGGGTCGGAAATGTCTATATTGCTAACTTTTTCCGTGTGGAAGAGCGTTTTTTCTTTCATAATGAAGGTATTAATCCCGGTTATTCATAAACAATTCTCAAAATAAACCGTCTTGACTATTTTAAATATGTATTATCAGGTATTTACGTAACGGTATTAACCCCAGATAAGCGTAATTTCAGTAGCCTGGAACTAAGATATCCGATCATGTCTTTTATTTCCTTGAATCATGAGGCGATAACGGGGAACGCGGTTTATCTATGGCCCTATTTCGAATTATACACCGGCCGGATGGAGTAAGTGGGAGGTATTTAATCGACCAGAACCGTTAATGCCTGGGAGCAGGTTACCGCTTCAGTGAACATATCAGGGTTGGATCGGTTTTCATGATCGATTATTCCAGGGATACTTCTGAGGAATCGATTGCTTTCATCGACCGGACGGTCAGCCACGTTTTACGATACCTGATGGCTAATCATCAAAACCATGATATGCCGTTGGGCTTGTAAAGTCAGATGGCGGAAAAGTCAAAATCATCCAGGAATTTCGT
>CAZYDB010000011.1:13696-14985 GCA_964645995.1 uncultured Roseivirgaceae bacterium | reverse complement strand
ATTTAAACTTTTCGTTATCCATCAGTTTCAGATGGAAAGGAATGGTCGTCTTGATTCCTTCAATAACAAACTCTTCCAGGGCTCTTTTCATGCGTATGATGACCCTTTCCCTGGAAGTGGCAGTCACAATAAGTTTAGCGATCATGGAATCATAATTGGGTGGTATAGTATATCCACTGTAAATATGACTATCGACCCTGACTCCTCTGCCGCCCGGGAAATGGCAGGTTGTTACCTTGCCCGGGTTCGGCCTGAAACCATTACGGGGATCTTCTGCATTGATCCTGCACTCCATGCTGAACCGCGTTGGAAATTTATTGCCATGATGGATCTTACTACCAGCGGCCATGCGGATCTGGTCGGCAATAAGATCACTATGGGTAACCTGTTCAGTGATTGGATGTTCGACCTGAATACGGGTATTCATTTCCATGAAATAAAAATCCCCATTTTTGTCGACCAGGAATTCAATGGTTCCCACACCTTCATACCCGATGAAACTGGCTCCTTTTACGGCAGCTTCTCCCATTTTCTTTCTCAATTCATCATCAACCACAGGAGAAGGCGTCTCTTCTATCAGTTTCTGGTGACGGCGCTGTATGGAGCAGTCTCTTTCGGAAAAATGAACGACATTCCCGAATTTATCACCGATCACCTGTATTTCAACATGTCTGGGTTCCTCGACAAATTTTTCCAGATAGAGTCCGTCATTGCCGAAGGCGTTTTTCGATTCCAGTTTGGCGCCATTCCATGCTTTTTCAAATTCTTCAGGGTTGTTGACGATCCTCATACCTTTTCCACCGCCCCCGGCAGTAGCCTTCAGCATAACCGGATACCCAATACTATTGGCTATTTCTTTAGCTTCATTAATATCATCCACCAGTCCATCGGAACCCGGAATAGTGGGAACACCGGCTTTCTTCATCGTTTCCTTAGCCGTGGATTTATCACCCATCTGGTTGATCATCAGGGGGGAAGCCCCGATAAACTTGATCTTGTATTCGTCGCATACTCTTGAGAATTCAGCATTCTCTGCCATGAATCCGTAGCCCGGATGGATGGCATCGGCATTGGTGATCTCTGCAGCTGCGATTATATTTGGAATACTCAGGTAGGAGAGGTTGCTGGGAGCCGGGCCGATGCATACCGCTTCATCGGCAAACCGGAGGTGCAGACTCTCCCTGTCGGCGGTGGAGTAGACGGCTACCGTGCTGATACCCATCTCCCGGCAGGTACGGATTATTCGCAATGCAATTTCTCCCCTGTTGGCTATTAATATTTTTTTAAAC
>CAZYDB010000011.1:0-13686 GCA_964645995.1 uncultured Roseivirgaceae bacterium | reverse complement strand
GAAAACCGTAAAGGCGTGCCCTAATGGATAAAATCAGGAAGGATCAACCAGGAATAAGGGTTGGTCGAACTCTACCGGTGAAGCATTCTCTACCAGCACTTCAACAAGGGTGCCGCCGATCTCGGATTCTATCTCATTGAAAAGCTTCATCGCTTCCACAATACATACTGTCTGGCCTGGTTTGATCTTATCGCCCACTTCCACAAAAGAAGGTGATTCCGGGTTAGGAGATCTGTAAAAAGTGCCTATCATTGGCGATTTAATTTCCTTCAGGGCGGTCTTTACCGGAGTGGCTTCGCTGGTTGTAGGCTCCCCGGCAGGCACTTCCGGGCCCTCCGGCATGGATTGAGCAACCTGCCTTCCGGGGCTGCGTGGCTGGGAATAAGTTTCATTCCCGCCAAGCTGAACATCAGGCTTCTTTTTCACCGATAGCTTGAAATCAGTGGTTTCAATATTCACCTCATTGAGTTCTGATTGGGATATATAATCAATAAGATCCCTGATTTCTTTAATTTTCATAATGTTTATTTTACTCTTTCTGAATATGATCTTGTTCGTGTATCCACTTTTATCTTTTCACCCTCATTGATGAATAAAGGAACCTGTATTTCAGCTCCTGTTTCAAGGGTGGCCGGTTTGGTGGCATTGGTGGCCGTATCACCGCGAACACCCGGTTCCGTATAATTGATCTTCAGTTCAACAAATGGAGGCAGGTCGCAACTGAGTGGTCTTTCCGTTTCGGCATGGAAAAGTATCTCTACTTCCTGGCCGTCTTTGATGAGATCGGCATTTTCAATAAAGTCCGCAGGCAGATTGATCTGTTCATAGGAATTCATGTCCATGAAATGAAACCCGGTATCATCTTTGTACAAATACTGATGTGGCCTTCTTTCTATCCTTGCCGTAGTGACTTTTACGCCGGAATTGAATGTGTTTTCAATTACCTTGCCCGTGGTAAGACTTTTAAGTTTTGTCCTAACGAAGGCACCTCCTTTACCCGGTTTAACATGTTGGAATTCGACAATGGTATACAAATCATTGTTGTATTCAAGGCATAAGCCATTTCTGAAGTCTGCGGTCGTTGCCATGTCTATAATGCCATTTAACTCTTCAAATATAAGATTAATTATAAAATTACTTACAAGAACAATGAAAGAACTATTGCAGTAACCTGACGGATCATAATTGATGAGGAACAGTAATGATTCCCGGAATTCGGATCGCACCCTCCAATAAGCCGGTTAAAAGATAAAAAAAATGCTAACCATTGAATAGTTAGCATTTAAAGGTTATTCTTCTTCTTTTTCCAGTACTACTTTCCCCTTGTAGTAAAGTTTTCCTTCTGACCAATGTGCCCTGTGATATAAATGTGGCTCATCAGTAGTAGGACAGATAGCTATTGTTTTCTCATGCAGCTTCTTATGCGTTCTGCGCTTATCCCTCCTTGTTTTAGATGTCTTGCGTTTTGGATGTGCCATTATTCCTTCAGTTTAATTGATTTCTAAGTTTAATTAAAGATTTCCAGCGAGGATCAATATCATCTTCCTCTTTTTTGTTTTCTTTTTCCTGGTCTTTTTCAGTGGAAGTTGAATAGATCAGTTCATTTTGATCATCATCATCATCAAATCTCGGATGAAGTTTTTTCAGAGGGATCGCGGTGGCAATAAATTCATAAATATACTGAGCCACATTGATCTCCTGCCTGTTCCTGCTTATCAACTCAACTTCATCATCGATAACCTGATCTTCTTCACTATATTTAAATAAAATATTGTTATTTATGTTAACCGGGTAATCAAAAGCATCAAGTGACCGGTCGCAGATCAACTCCACCGAACCTTCTGTCACGAATGCCATATTGATATAATTATCCGTTTTATCCAGGCTAAGAAAACATTTCAAAGAACCTTTTTCTACTGTACTGTTTTCAAAATTACTGAAAAAGTCGCTGTGAATATCGTATTGATATTGATAATTCTGGTTTTTCAGACTTATGATTTGTATACAGTATGGCGAAAGAGCGTTCATATCCCAAATATAAATTGGCTTGCAAAGATAAACACATAATTATTTAAAATGAATTCTGATGAGTAAAAAACCTATTCTTCGACGATTTCCGGATTCCGGTTATGGTAAATTTCCCTGGCAAGATAGAGTGCTGACCGCATGGATATTTCACTGGCCATATTTTTACCGGCCAGGTTATAGGCTGTTCCATGGTCTGGAGAAGTGCGTATCACCTTCAAGCCGGCTGTATAATTAACGCCTTCTTCAAAAGAGATCGATTTAAAAGCGATGAGGCCCTGATCGTGATACATGGCGAGTATGCCGTCAAAATTCCGGTAAAGGGCAGCCCCGAAAAAGCCGTCTGACGGATAGGGCCCATACACCAGTTTGCCATTCGATTTTAATTCTTCAATGATAGGGCTGATCACTTCTTTTTCTTCCATGCCGATCAGGCCATCGTCTCCTGCGTGAGGATTCAAGCCTAATACCGCAATCCGCGGTTTGGTGATCCCGAAATCTGTTTTTAAGGATTTAAGAAACAGATTGATCTTTGCCCGGATCCTGTCCGTGGTGATCAGGGCGGCTACCTCCCGGATGGGTTCATGCGTAGTTACCAGTCCTACCTTCAGGGAATCGCTGACCATCATCATCAGGCTGTCTTTCTCTCCCGATTGCTCAGCGATGTATTCTGTCTGTCCGGTAAAATTGAAAGTATCGCCATGAATCAACTTTTTGTTGACAGGTCCGGTAACCAGAGCATCGATTGTGCCTTTAACAAGGTCGCTGGTTCCTTTCTCAAGGGCAATTAATGCATATTTCCCCGTAATCTCATCCATGGTTCCGGGGTTAATCTCTACCAGTTCATCCCAGCAGTTGATAACATTGATCTTTTTGGGATTAAAAAAGTCGTCCTTCGCCTGTGAATAATTGAAATCATTGATCTGCAAGCCTTTCCTATAGTATGACAGTGCTTTTGTGGAACCGTAAATTACGGGTGTGATATATTTCAGTAACCGGTTGTCCTTTAATGATTTGATAATGATCTCAGGACCAATACCATTTATGTCACCAAGTGTTATTCCGACGATTGGTTTTTGATCTTTGTTTTCCATGGGTCTTTTTCAATAAAGAATTCCTTCTCCCCAATTCAAAACTAATGAGGTTTTATTCCTTTACCAAGAAAATAATTTACGTTATTCGTAATTAAATGGAGTAATGGTATAGAAAACGCCGAAAAAGGGTTTTAATGATGGTGCAGCCAAAAAAATATCTGGGTCAGCATTTTCTCAAGGACAAAGACATAGCCCTCAGGATCGTGAATAGCTTATCCGGTGATCTGCATGATAAAACTATCCTGGAAGTGGGGCCGGGAACCGGAATATTAACCGATATATTATTTGACCGGTATCCTGAGACCACCAGAATTGTAGATATCGATGTTGAATCGATACAGTTTCTCAGGGCAAGGTATCCCGGGAAAAGTGAATTGATTTGGGAAGAAGATTTCCTGAAACTGGACTTTGCGAAAATACCTGATGGGAAACTGGTGATTATCGGTAATTTCCCCTATAATATATCCTCACAGATCCTGTTCCGGGTTTATAATAACCACGACCGGGTGCTTGAAGTTGTGGGCATGGTTCAGAAAGAAGTGGGTGAAAGGATAGCCTCCCCACCCGGGAAAAAAACGTATGGTATCCTTTCGGTCCTCTTAGGGGTCTTTTACGATATAGAATATCTTTTTACTGTTGCGCCCGGTGTATTCCACCCGCCGCCCAAAGTTGATTCGGGCGTAATACGGCTCAGGCGGAACGACAGAGTGGAATTACCCTTTGATCCGGCTTTTTTTACAAAAATTGTAAAAGAAGGATTTCAAAAGCGAAGAAAGACATTGCGGAACGCATTAAAAGCCCTAAATTTGCCGGGATCAATCAAACAAAAAAAGATACTTGATCTTAGAGCAGAGCAATTATCTGTGAATGATTTTATTCAATTAACATCCGAAATAGAATTGCATTGGAAGAAATAATCACTTTTGAATTAAGCCATGACTATATTAACCGGCTTGAGCAGGCCATTCGTGATGGTGATGATCAGTTTGTTAGAAGTTCAATGGAGGGTATTAATCCCAGTGATATATCTTCAGTACTGGAAGAACTCGACAATGAACAGTCTAGATTTGTAATTGATCTTCTTGATGAAGAAACCTCCGCTGATATCATTAATGATCTGGACCCGGATGTACGGCCCAGGTTTTTGTCTGGTTTCGATACCGGGCGGATCAATGCCTTTCTCAGTCACCTCGAGTCTGATGATGTTGTGGACATCATCAATGAAATGCCGGTAAAAAGAAGAGAGGAAATACTTGCTGGTATTGAAAACGAAGAACGTGCCCAGTACATCATCGACCTGATGCGTTATGAAGAGGATTGTGCGGGTGGCCTGATGGCCAAGGAATTGATCAAGGCTAATTTAAACTGGAATGTTGTCCAGTGCATTGAAGAGATCCGGCGGCAGGCTGAGAATGTTGATACCATCTACTCCGTATATGTAGTGGATAGCAAGGATAAACTGTTGGGCCGGGTCAGTCTCAAGAAGATCATCATAGCCGAGGACAAAACCCTGGTAAAGGATATCTATGAAACGGATATGATAGCTGTGGAAACCTATCATGATCAGGAGGAAGTGGTTTCGATCATGAGGAAATACGATCTCGATGCTGTCCCTGTTGTCAATGGAGTTGGAAAGCTGGTCGGCCGTATCACCATCGACGACGTGATGGACGTAATGGCCGAGATGGCTGAGGAAGAAAGGCAGTTAATGTCCGGTATTTCGGAGGATGTAGAGGAAGATGACAGTGTTTGGATGATCACGCGGGCCCGTTTGCCCTGGTTGATCATCGGCCTGGGGGGGGGGCTGATAGGCGCCTGGTTTATGGGATTTTTTGAGGACGATATTGCTCTTTTGCCTGCCATGGCTTTCTTTATACCCCTTATCACCGCTACCGGTGGAAATGTTGGTATTCAGTCATCGTCGATCGTTGTCCAGTCCCTGGCTGATAAGTCAGGAATTTCCCAGGGCAATATTGAAAGGTTACTCAAGGGCATGATCGTTTCACTTATCAATGGCCTGGTATTGGGATCTATTGTGCTGGCTTTCAGTATCCTTCTTGGCCAGGAGGTAAGGTTAAGCATGGTCGTTGCCACCTCGCTTTTTGCTGTCGTGATGCTGGCCTCCATCATGGGCACCATCACACCTATAATCCTCGATAAACTGGGGATAAACCCTGCCCTGGCATCCGGGCCTTTTATTACGACGACCAATGATTTGCTGGGGTTGGGGGTCTATTTCCTTCTAACCCATTTTTTATATAATTTATAGGATGTTTTTTTGATGGAAAATACAGTACTTATTGTTGATGATATGCATGAAAGCATCATTGTGGACCTTAAGAGCCTGGGTTACGATGTGCATTATCTTCCTGATATTTCAAGAAAAGAACTTAGTACCATAATTTATGATTATACCGGCATCATCATACGCAGCAAGACTAATCTCGACCGTGAACTTCTCGCTATGGCTAAAAAGCTCAGGTTTGTCGCCAGGGCTGGTGCTGGTGTTGAAAATATCGATGAACGCTACTGTCAGAGAAAGGGCATTTCTGTTTTAAATGCTCCTGAAGCCAACAGAGACGCCCTTGGAGAGCATGTGATTGGCATGCTGCTATGTCTGTTAAACCATATCCACACCTCCGACAGGGAAGTAAGGGAAGGTTTATGGGACCGATACAGTAACCGGGGGCTGGAGTTAAGCGGCCGTACGGTCGGTATAATAGGATATGGACATATGGGTAGTGCCTTTGCAAGGCGTCTGCAGGGATTTGACTGCAGGGTGCTGGCATATGATAAATATAAGAAAGGTTTTTCGGATTCATGGGTTGAAGAAGCGACGATGGGAAGGATCTTCGGGGAGACGGATATCCTGAGTCTTCATGTGCCGTTAACGGATGAAACCAGGGGGTATTATAACAGGGAGTATTTTGAGAAATTCGGGAAAAGGATCGTTGTCATTAATTCAGCGCGTGGTCAGATACTTCCGCTCAAGGACCTGTTATCGCTGATGGACCAGGGGAAAATCCTGGGAGCGGCCCTTGATGTGCTTGAAAATGAAAGACCTGAAAGTTTCAATACAGATGAGAAGGAGGTTTTCAGTGATCTGGTATCGAGGAAAAATGTAGTTTTAACCCCGCATACAGGAGGTTGGACAGTTGAGTCCTATGGTAAGATTAACGAGGTGCTGATCACTAAGATCAGATCTCTTTCATTGAAACAGAGTTGATAGTCAATGATTAGAACAGACAAGATAAAGCGATTTTTTGAGAACGTACTGGAGAAACCGCTCTTGATATCATTTTTTGTATTACTGTTTCTTTCCATGATCGTGATGGGTATAAGCCTGCCTTTATATTTTGATAAAACCGGTGATTTTCTAATAAATATACTCGCTGAAGCCCATGGAATGATTTTTGACATTGCCGTGATCGGTATCCTGATCTTTTATCTGAACCAGTTA
Organism: uncultured Roseivirgaceae bacterium; assembly: GCA_964645995.1. Lineage (GTDB taxonomy): Bacteria > Bacteroidota > Bacteroidia > Cytophagales > Cyclobacteriaceae > JAGTVG01. The sequence continues at coordinate 7,107 of CAZYDB010000011.1, read as the reverse complement.
GGACTGAAAAAGCAGCGGATCAGGGCCTATCGTGATGAGATTGACGATTTCCGGATGTGGGAATCAGAGGAGGCTGCTTTCCGGACCGTAGGGAATATTAAAAGATTAAACCGGCATAAGATTTATAATCTTGACCTGGTAAATTGTTATCTCAGTAAAACAAATTTGAATTATGTTATTTTGATGAATGCAAATCTGAATAATGCCAACCTTTCCAATTCCAACCTGATACAATCAAACCTTGAAGAGGCACGGTTGAACAGGACTAATTTTGAGAACTCCAATCTTAACCAGATCAATTTACAAAGATCTTATGCCAGCGGGGCTAATTTTAAGGATGCCAATATGATCAAGTCTAAACTGAATAAGGCATTTCTTATCAAATCCGACTTCACTAATGCGTTTTTAATGGAAGCGGATCTTAGTGATGCCTATCTTTCTGGCGCTATTTTCGATATGGCCAATTTATACAAGGCTGATTTCAGGGGAGCCCAGGGGCTGACTACCGGGCAATTTGAGCATGCAAAAACCTTATATCTTGCTGAGTTTGATGAGGGGTTTTACGAGCAGATCATCGTGGCATATCCTGAATTGGTAGGTAAATAGGGGATAATTCCTGTGGCAGGTTTTTTTAACCGGGAAATCTCAAAGGAAACCGGTAGTTATCCTCCTTCGTTCTGATTATATGCTCAAAGCTTCTGCTCACAAATAAGACTTCGTAGGCCGGATCTCTCCAAAAGCTTCATAGGCTTGTACGTTGGATGACTTATGGAGAGGTAATAGCCTGATGCCGCGAAGGTTACGGCATTGAGGTTGGGGAGGCCGGAAGAAGTCAGACGGTGGAAGGTGAAAGGAACTGCTCGCATCCACACTGTCGTCGTTGGTTCAACGGAATACTTCATTTGTCCAGTTGTGCAGTCGTCTTTCTACAGCTCTACAATCCCCCATTTCCCCATCTCCTGGCAGCTAGCAAATCCATCCTTTCCATCCTCCATTCCCGCTTCCAGAGGGATCTCCGGCCTGAGACCTACGACTTCGCCTCCGACCATCTTCAGTCCTCCATTTCCGCTTTCAGAGGGATTTCGAACCTCTGGTTCTCAACCTCCATCCTCCTTCCCCATTTCCCCCTATCCCCATTTACAAAAAAAGCATGAACAATTTGGGGTAAAACAAACGAAACAGTTATCTTGTTTCCGGGCAATTTTTTAATAATTTTTGTTATGAGTAAACCATCTTCCTTTTACCATTTGTTGTTCCTGCTGTCGTTTCTTTTCGTCGGCATATTTTTTTCATGCAAACCGGAAAGTACTCTGATATCAGATGAAAAGATCAATGTGGTCCTGATCATGACAGATGACCAGGGTTATGGCGATCTGGGACATCATGGAAATCCGGTGATCAAAACACCAGTGTTGGATTCTTTGGCTTCTATGAGTACCCGGCTGACCCAGTTTTATGTTTCTCCGGTCTGTGCCCCAACCCGGGCGAGCCTGCTTACCGGCCGTTATTCGATCCGGACAGGCGTCTATGATACCTATAACGGAGGTGCGATCCTGTCGGCTTCGGAGATCACCCTTGCCGAGTATCTGAAGGAAGCCGGATATAAGACCGGTGTTTTTGGTAAATGGCATCTCGGTGACTCTTATCCATTCCGGCCGGTCGATCAGGGATTTGACCAGTCCTGTGTTCATGGGGCCGGTGGCATTGGTCAGCCGGGTGATTTTTATGAGAATTATATCAAGGGCGATTCCAGTTATTTTAATCCGGTTTTGAGTTTTAACGGGAAAAAAATCCGAACCAAAGGTTATTGTTCTGATGTGTATACAAGTTATGCACTTGATTTCATTGAGGAACATGCCAGCGAACCTTTTTTTGTTTATCTTTCATATAATGCTCCCCATGAGCCCTTGCAGTTACCGGAATCATACTATAATATTTATAAAGATATTCCGGCAGCAGCATTTGAAGAGGGTGTGGATGAGCGCCGTCTTCCTTTATCCGGTCATGAGATAGAAGCTGCAAAGCGGGTGTACGGGATGGTTACCAACATTGATGATAACCTGAAGCGATTATTCAAGCGTTTGAAAGCGCTCGAGATTGCACAAAAAACGTTGATCATCTTCATCACTGACAATGGCCCCCAGCATAACCGTTTTAATGGTAAGCTGCGGGCTTTAAAGGGATCCGTTTATGAAGGAGGGATCCGTGTTCCTTCTTTCTGGAGCCTGGCGGGAAAGGTGGAAGCCGGCAGGGATGTTTCCCAGGTAACGGCACATATCGACGTTCTTCCTACCATACTGGATATATGTGGCATCAGTCCTGCTGATGACCCTCATCCCGATGGTGTCAGTTTATGGCCCTTGATATCAGGCGAGAGTAATGATCTGCCATCCAGGGACCTCTTTGCTTACTGGGTTCGCGGATACCTGCAACCCTATAGGAATATTGCTGTCAGAAGTGCTGATTTTAAGCTTGTCGGGCATGGCGATTACCGCCTGGAACCGGCAGGATTCGAATTATTTCATATTCCGGATGATCCAGGGGAAACCGGTGAAGTAAGTCACCTTTATCCTGATACCGTTCTCCGTTTGAAGCATGCATTTGACCACTGGTACCGGGAGGTTATTGAGAATGAGAACCTGCAGATTCAAAGGATCGATATCGGCTCCGGAGTGGAAAATCCTGTTATTCTCAACAGGAACGACACCAAAGGCCCTATGGCCAGAAGATGGATGGATCCTGAAGCGATCGGTTACTGGGATGCCAGGATCGTTCAGTCCGGAAACTACCATGTAAGCGTTCGTCTCTTTAAACCCGTGGGGGCCGGGCAGCTGACTTTCAGAGCCGGCCGGGTGCAGCGAATGATATACCAGGAACATGATTCCGTAGATCTTATGGAGTTGAATGATATTCATTTACCGGAAGGCGACTGCCTGATCGAGGCCTGGTATGATCATGACGGAAAATCCTACGCTCCCATTTATATAGAAATAGAAAAAGTCAATTGATAAAATGGACAGAAGATTATTTATAAGGACCACCGGACTGGCCGGGTTTGGAGCGCTTGCGTACCCTTCCGCCGGAAAGCCAGGCAGGCCGGGCCCGTCTGACGATGACCGGATGTATACACGGGATGTGATGACGCGGATCGCTCATCCATTACTTGAAGCTTTAAGTCAGGGAAGGCTCAAAGCCACCATGCCGGTTGAGGCAAGGGAGGGTCAGCAGGAATCGAGGAGGCAGGTGACCCACCTGGAAGCCTTTGGCCGCCTGCTGGCCGGCATCGCGCCGTGGCTTGAACTGGGGAGCGGTAAAGATGTTGAAGGAAGAGAACGGGCTAAATATATTGACCTCACCCTGAGGTCTCTGGAAAAGGCCATAAACCCCGGATCTCCGGATTTTATGAATTTTTCAGGGCATCCTCAGGCACTGGTGGATGCGGCCTTCCTGGCGCACGGGCTGCTGAGGGCGCCGTCAGTTTTACTGAAAGAATTTGATACCGGTCTTAAAGATATGCTGGTTCAGGCATTAACTTCTTCCCGGGTTATTAAGCCGCCATATAACAACTGGCTTCTTTTTGCAGGTATGGTAGAGGCGTTGCTGATGAAGTTGGGTGAGAAAGCCGACCGGATGAGGATCGATTTTGCTGTAAAAAAACACCTCGAGTGGTACAAGGGCGATGGCTGGTATGGCGATGGCCCTGATTTCCATTGGGATTATTATAATAGTTTTGTTATTCAGCCCATGTTGCTGGATATTGTAAAGGTTCTCGTTGAGGAGGGGCATGAAGACCATCAGCTTTTTGATCATGTTCTGCAAAAGGCTCAGCGCTATGCCCTTATACAAGAAAGGCTTATCTCTCCGGAAGCCACTTATCCTCCCGTTGGACGCTCACTGGCCTATAGGTTCGGTGCTTTTCAGACCTTATCACAGTTGTCCTTGTCCGGACAACTACCTGAGGACTTGCCGCCGGCGCAGGTAAGATCGGCCCTGACGGCTGTGATTCGCCGCCAGATTGAAGCCGACGGCACGTTCGACCGGGAAGGTTGGCTACGGATCGGGTTTTATGGTCATCAGCCTGAAGCCGGTGAAGCCTATATTTCAACAGGGAGTCTGTATCTATGCTCCGTAGGACTGCTCCACCTGGGATTGCCTCCCGAAGATCCTTTCTGGACAGGGCCTTTTATGGAATGGACAAGCAAAAAAGCATGGTCAGGAAAATTTTTTCCTATCGATCATGCCTGGTAATCCGGGGGGCACCGGATTATAACCGGTTTAAAGATGACGGTTAATTGTAACAGCTTCAAAAAGATTTTGATATATTTATATTGGAATAAAAATATTTTTAAGATCATGAAAATTTATAGAGCAACTTTTTTAATACTTATTTCCTTATTTGTTTTTTCTGGGTGCAATACACCTGTTGACGACCATGGGCCCGTTTCCCTCGATAAGCCGCTGGCACTTGATAAGGGTGACTATGATGGCCCTGTTAAAAATGTCATCTTCATATTAAGTGATGATCACCGGTATGATTTTATGGGTTTCACCGGCAAAGTTCCCTGGTTGAAAACACCGGCAATGGATAAGATGGCCAGTGAAGGAGCGCATATTCAGAATGCTTTTGTAACGACATCCTTATGTTCACCCAGCCGGGCATCCATACTTACAGGAATGTATTCGCATAAACATACGGTAGTCGATAATCAGGCTCCTGTTCCCGGAAACCTGACATTTTTCCCGGAGTATCTCCAGGAAGCGGGATATGAAACCGCCTTTTTTGGCAAATGGCATATGGGGCATGGCTCGGATGATCCCCGGCCCGGATTTGATCATTGGGAGAGTTTCTTGGGACAGGGTGATTATTACAAGCCCACGCTCAACATCAATGGTGAGCGGCATGAATACGATGAGGATACTTACATCTCGGATCTGCTGACAGAACATGCTCTTGAGTGGTTGAAAAACCGTGATGACAGCCGTCCTTTTTTCATGTATCTCTCGCATAAAGCGGTTCATGCACTTTTTAAGCCGGCAGAAAGGCATGAAGGGATGTATGCTGAAGAAGAACTTATCTATCCGCCCTCATATTACTTAACTGAAACTGATGAGTATAAAGAACACCTGATCCCCGAATGGGTAAAGCAGCAACGGAATAGCTGGCATGGTGTCGATGATATGTATCACGGCACCCATAATTTTGAATCTTTTTTTAAAGCGTATTGCGAGACGCTTACTGCCCTGGATGAAAGTGTCGGCGCCGTGATCGATTATGTTGAGAATGCTGATATTTCCGATAATACAGTGGTTATCTATATGGGTGATAATGGTTTTTCTTTCGGAGAGCATGGCCTTATCGACAAACGTCATGCGTATGAGGAGTCCTGGCGTGTTCCTCTCCTTGCCTGGTCGCCGGGGATGATCGAACCCGGCTCAAAGGTCACCCAATTGGTTCAGAATATCGATATTGCTCCAACGGTTCTTGACCTTGCCGGCCTCAGAAAACCTGATCAGATGGATGGCAAGTCGATGGTGCCCCTGCTTGAAGGGGAGGTGGTGACTGACTGGCGCGATAAGATATTTTATGAGTATTACTGGGAGTATGCCTATCCACAGACACCTACGGTACATGCCGTGCGGACAGACCGGTATAAGTTTATCCGGTATCATGGCATTTGGGACACCAATGAATTTTATGACCTTGAACAAGATCCCTGGGAAATGAATAACCTCATCAGAAGCCCCGGTCACCAGGAGCAGATCCATGACTTACTTGATGGTATGTGGACATGGTTGGAGGAAACAGGAGGTATGCAGATCCCCTTAAAGCGGACCATGCACAAAAAGGGGGATAACCGGCATAAAGGGTATTATTAAACCGGCAGGATTTTATTCCGGAGGGGATGGGCCCGGGCCTGAACAGGTATCAGCCAGTACCCCTCTCCATGTCTTTCTTTTCAGATATGCCCACGGGAAGGGCCTTAACCCCGATTATTCATGAACTATCCTCAAAATAGACCCTCTTTACCATTTAAAATATTTATTATCAGGTAGTTATATAACGGGGTTAATATTGTCTTTAACCACAATTATTTGTGAATCCATTGTAATCTACAATATTTGTTAACCATAAATTATTAATTGTCAGTAAGATACGTGAGCCCCTGATAAAACCGGGGAAAAATCCTGAATTTTTCGGGTTAACAGGTCAGACACAGAGATCTTTGGGATGATATATTTACGGTAGAAGCGGCTTTTTACAAACAGGGTATTTTCCCGCCGTCGACCGGAATATTAATACCGGTAATATAGGCAGCGGCGGGTGATGCAAGGAAGGCTGCCGCATAGGCGGTTTCCCGCGGGTCAGCAAGCCTTCGGGCCGGGATGTCCTCCTCAGCCTTTCTTTTATAGGCTTCTTTGGAGATACCGGCCTCAGCTGCTTTATTTTCGAAAAGGGCGTCCAGCCGGTTTGTATCAGTAAATCCCGGAAGGATATTGTTAACAGTGATCCCATAGGGTGCTAACTCGCCTGATAATGTTTTTGCCCAGCTTGCTACCGCCCCCCGGATCGTATTGGAAACCCCCAGGCCGGGAAGAGGGGTTTTTACTGAAGAGGAGATCACATTAATAACCCTGCCGTACCTGGTTTTTTTCATGCCGGGCAGTAGTGCCTGCACCAGTTGTTGATTATTGATCAGATGGGCATTAAAACCTTTCAGAAACTCTTCAGGAGTTGCCTTGGCAATAGCGCCGGGAGGAGGCCCCCCGGTATTATTGACCAGGATATGAAAGACCGCCCCTTCCCGTATTCTTTTTTCAATAGTATTTTTAACTTCCTGGGGATTAAAAAAGTCCGCCACAAGAAAATCGTGTTCTTGTCCGTTGGAGGTATCCAACTCCCCGATTAATGATTCAAGCTTAATCCGGTTTCTCGCAAAGAGGGTGATGCCGGCACCGAGAGAGGCCAACTCAATCGCTATGGCTTTACCTATTCCCTGTGTGCTGCCACATACCAATGCGTTTTTCCCTTTAAGGCTGATATTCAAGTCGGTATCATGGTGGAAATCCCATCAACTGCGATCATTAGTGATATCTTGGCTCGGGAAG
>CAZYDB010000010.1:20587-33854 GCA_964645995.1 uncultured Roseivirgaceae bacterium | reverse complement strand
AAAGACTTCCGACACACAAGCCTACGTAAACTTTTGGAGAGATCCGATGTAAAGACTCCGGCATACCACCTACTGCGGCACAGGCAGGGCCGGGGAGGATAACGTCATATTTCCGTCTTCCGTCATCCGTCCCCCGTCCTTATACTATTATCTCTCCAAAAGTCACCCAACACACAAGCTCATGCAAACCTTTGGGGGGGATCTTTTTCTTTACCCGATCCAGCCCTCCCTGTCCAGGCTCCTGTACTGAATGGCCTCTGCCAGGTGTTCAATTTTGATCTCCTCACTATCTGCCAGGTCGGCGATCGTACGGCTAACTTTGAGGATCCGGTCGTATGCCCTGGCCGACAGCCCCAGTTTTTCCATGGCCGTTTTAAGCAGGGTCCTGCCTGCCTGGTTGATATCGCAGATCCTTTTCACCATTGATGGCGGCATCATTGCATTGGAATAGATTAAGGTTTCATCACTGAATCGCTCTGTCTGCCGCTCTCTTGCATTAACCACCCGTTTACGGATCTCTCCGCTGGATTCATTCTTCCGGATGGCAGTCATCTCATCGAAGGTGACCGGAGTGACCTCCACATGCAGGTCGATGCGGTCCAGCAAAGGCCCGCTGATCTTATTAAGATAACGCTGTACCTGCCCGGGTGCGCAGACACAGTCCTTTTCCGGGTGATTATAGAACCCACAGGGACAAGGGTTCATGCTGGTCACCAGCATGAAATTGGCAGGGTAATCAATGGTGAATTTAGCCCTTGAGATGGTCACCCTGCGTTCTTCCAGCGGCTGCCTCATCACTTCGAGGACCGACCGTTTAAATTCCGGAAGTTCATCCAGGAACAGGACGCCATTATGAGCAAGGGAAATCTCCCCGGGCTGAGGAAAACCTCCACCCCCGACGAGCGCCACATCGGAAATCGTATGATGAGGGGAACGGAAAGGCCTTCTGGATATAAGCGTAGCATCGGTACCGAGCTTGCCGGCAACCGAATGGATCTTGGTAGTCTCCAGCGCCTCTTGAAGGTTGAGGGGAGGCAGAATAGACGGCAGCCTCTTGGCCAGCATGGTCTTGCCGGCACCCGGAGGCCCGATCATGATAACATTATGACCGCCGGCGGCGGCGATCTCCAGGGCACGCTTGATGTTTTCCTGCCCCTGGACATCTTTGAAATCGGCATCATAATCATTGATCTGATCGTAAAAGATCTCACGGGTGTCTACCTTCAATGGCTTGATCTTTTTTCTTCCGGTGACAAAGGCTGCCGTTTCAGCCAGATCGTTTACTCCTATCACTTCCAGTTCATTGACGATAGCCGCTTCAGAGGCATTCTCCCGCGGCAGGATCAGTCCTTTATACTGCTGCCTGCGAGCCTCGATAGCAATGGGCAGGGCTCCCTTTACCGGCCGTAATTTTCCGTCAAGGGAAAGCTCCCCGATAATGATATACTCTTCAAGTAAATCAGAATTGATCTGCCCGGAAGCCTGCAGAAGCCCAATGGCGACCGGCAGATCATAGGCTGATCCTTCTTTCTTAATATCGGCGGGGGCGAAATTGATAATTACCCTTGAACGTATCTTATCAAAGTCAGAATGTACTAATGCTGATTCCGTCCTGGACCAGCTTTCTTTTACTGCGTTATCCGGTAGGCCTACGATAAAATGCTTACTGCCAGCGCTGACATTGGCTTCAACGGTAATGATACTGGCATCAACACCAAATACGGCACATCCATATGTTTTAGCCAGCATGTCAATTCAGTATTTTTTCGATGATAAGGATAAAAAGATGAATGATCTTAATATGGATCTCCTGAATACGGTCTGAATAACCGGTATGCGGTACAACGATACATAGATCGGCAATTTCGGCGACCTTCCCACCGGTCTTCCCGGAAAGAATGACAGAAAACATCCCCTTTTCCCGGGCAGCATATACCGCCTGGGTGATATTCTCGGAATTACCGCTGGTCGTAAGCCCGAACAAGATATCTCCCTCCTGTCCGATTCCTTCAATATACCGGGAGAAAATCTTATCAAACCCGTAATCATTACCTACACAGGTAATATGAGAAGGATCCGAAATAGCAATGGCCGGCAATGACCGTCGCTCTTCGCGGTATTTGCCTGATAGCTCTTCTGCGAAATGCATCGCATCACAATGTGATCCGCCATTCCCGCAGGAAATGATCTTATGGCCCTCCTGAATGGCGCCTGCCATCCGGTGAGCAGCCTGGTTGATTTGCTGTAACATAACCGGTTGATTTATTATTTGGTCTAAAATATTTCTGGCTTCAGTCAGTTCCCCCTTTATGATCGCTTCGAAATCCATTAAATCTTTAATTATTCACCTTGCTTATCCTTCCCGCCTTCACCATTTTCTTCTTTAATATCATATAGCCTGGACTTGATTTTCAACACCTCTTCCCTGGCTTTTTTATGCTTATTCTGAACCGTTTGCAATTCACTGTAAAACATAATTAAAATTATGGTAAATAGTACAATATTGGCAGTGGCCACATACCGCATGTATGGTATATACCGGGCTATTTTCACTAATCGCTGCAAATCATCAAGATTCATGCTGAAAGCAATAACCAGTAAAATAAGATTCAGGATAAAATATATCAAAATGATGATATACATGAATTTCTGTTTGGCGCCTAGTTTTGTAAAATACTTTTTGATCATGTACTGGAATTTTTAAAAACTTAAAATAAGAAAAATATTAAAATGATTCATAAGAAATCTTAAAAATCAAATTCTCTCCTTGGTATGTTCCATCGAAAATGTAATGAAGCAGCCAGGGTATTTCTGTCAATAAGCGCAAGCTCACTGGTAACATTATGCATGATAATATCCAGATCAATAAAAACATTATGCTTAAAATGATAGGTGGTAGTGAAATTAAAATAATTAAGTGTAGTCGCGAGACCCTGCCCTGTTTCATTCCCATAATCCTGCTCACGACTGATGTAACTTTTCATAACATCCCTGCCCCAATTCGTATTAATATCATCTTCCCCGAAATCTGATACTACAAATTTCCCGGTAAAATTCACTCTTTTTAAAGGTTGATACCGGGCAACCAGTACGAATTCTTTAAAATTAGCACCGGTGGGATGAGCCAATGGCATCCTGTAATTGGCAAAATTGGTGAAAACAGACTGATGAGCATAGGTAAAAGGTCTGGCAATATTATATTCAAGATTAATATCGAAGTTACTGAGCCAGAAGGCATTGATATATTTTAATCCGATCTGCGCCCCATATTTGTTCGCCCACCAGCCATTCCCAGCCCTCACTTCCCTCAGCAGAAACTCATCAAGAAGAAATTGACCGTATAAAGAAAATCGATTTAAAAAATTCCACTTGCCATCCAGTCCGACCATGGCGTTATCCTTACTCCCCGACTGGTGCTCCAGGGCCCTGAAAAAAATAACGGGATTCAGATAGTTGATGTCGAAGGCGTTGGTAGTGGAATCACCCTGAACGATATGTTCAAAAAACCCCAGGCTCAGGTTCTTGCCGATGTTGAAACTCAGGTGATGATGCGCCAGGTATTTTCTGGGATAATTACCGAAAAGAGAGCCTGTTCCCAATTGGGTTCTTGTATCGGCATAATGCTGTGCTATCACAAAACGGTATTTTAATTTCCATACGTCTGCATCAAGTTTAAAAAAAAGATAATTATTGGAGAAGTCAGACAAGGCCATAGAACGCACACCATTACCCAGATAAAGTTTATCATGGCCAAACTGAATATTAACGGGTTCCACCACATTAAATGACAGGTATCCCCTGGCTGTGAAAAAATCAACGCCATCTTTATTGAATACCTTCCAGAAACCTTCCCTCGGTATCACTTTATTCCTGTCGATCCAGGTGCGAACATATTGGGGAAAAGCCGCCTGTGTGGTTGACATATAAGTGTAATAACCGATCTTGCTTGATATCATTCCGCTGATCTCAACCCCCCTGGTATTAATATAGGTGTTCACATCGGAATTCTGTTCAAAGCCCCCACTAAAATGAAATACCGGGTTCAGATGCATTTCAAAATCATCGGTTCTAACCGATAAAAGATCGTTTTTATGCCTGAAAAAGTGCTTAAGAAAAGGCTTTCTGCTCTCAGCATCGGCTAAGTCGGAATAGGACCAATTGTCAACCGCCAGATAATCCAGGTTGAACCGGTCAACTTTTGAAAGTGCCAGGCTGTCTTCATAAATACTGTCGACATACCGTCCAACATTCGCCCGCTGATAAGGCTTAAATGCAGTATGAAAGTATTCAGATTGCTCGCCTGAAAGGATTTCTAACCGGTCCAGCAGATAATAGTAATCCGGGTTTAACGGAACATTGGGGCTTTGTCCACTGGAAATAATACTGTTGAAGATAAAAAAGACCAGAAGCAGGTGAATTATAGCCTTCATACGCCTGGCAGGCGGAAGTTTCTTCCCGAACAGTAAAGTAATCGGCTTATATCCTGAATCACTATATTCCACAATATTTCCTTAAATAATTAAGCCCGAGTTTCGAGCCAAGCTCATAAGCCTTTCGGAAATCGCCACAGGCATTATAGGAATTCCCTTCCTGGATGGCTGCCGCTCCTCTTTTGATATAGGTATCGGCTAAGGTGCGTTTGATCATGCTGTTCTCAGTTGTTTTTATATGGTTCAATTCCTCAGTTAAAAGCTCTATCGCCCTCGAATAATCATCATATGCCCCATCGAAATCAACAAGATTATGGCGACACAAAGCACGATAACGGTAAAACCGTTCGGCATTGGGGTTCAGTTCTATGGTCCGTGAAAAATCTTCAATAGCTGATTCATAGCGGTCACTCTGCATTTTAATGATCCCCCGTTCGGCATAGGCCTCGACTCGGCCCGGGTTAATCTCGATCATCTTATTATAATCCTCCAGGGCCTGTACAGGCTCACCACGTTCTTTATGAAGTTTACTGCGCATCAGATAATACTCAAAATTATCGGGTTCCAGAGATATGGCAAATGAGACATCCCTGATGGCAGACTCATATAATTCCTGACTTGAAAAATCATATTTTGCCATATATGCTTTGTATTCTGCTCTTTTCAGGTAATACTCAGCTTTTTCAGGATCATGTTGGATGGCCCGGTCAAGTTCCCTGATCGCTTCGTTTTTATTTTTTAATGTTGCAAACTTATATTTCGCCAGCTCATAAAAAGCCTCCGGATTATCCGGATGTAAAGAAATCGCTTTTTCAAGATCCTTTTCAGCTGCAATAAAGTTTTTCAATTCCCTGTAGGCTACCGCCCGGTTCAGAAAATATTCGGCGGCATAGGTATCATAGGTGTTCCGCATCTCAATGATACGGGTGAGATCGTCAATGGCCAACTGATACTTTTTTAGTGCCAGAAAAGACTGCCCCCTTAAAAATAAGGCGCTTTCATACCCGGGATCCTGCGCAATGGCCTTGTCAAGATAATCAACCGACTCAAAGTACTGCCCCGCATCATATTTGCTTTTGGCAACCTTGAAATATTCCCTGGGAGCCAGTTGCCCGAATACAATAAACGGGATCATATTTAGGATGATATATAATGACAACTTTCTCACCTTGTTTTATAGCTGAATGCTAGTAACGATTTATTCCAAAAATAATTATTTAAATGCACGATACATATTTTTTGAAAATCAAATAAAATATTTGTCCCGTTTCACCGGTTTGCAGATGCCGGGAAATATTTTTTTTATTTTGTTGTATTAAAAAAGATTGTCTACTTTTGTGGTTCCAAAATCATTAAGCAATGAAAAAAGGCATACATCCAGAATACAGAGAAGTGGTTTTTCATGATACTCAAAGTGATACTAAGTTCATGACAAGGTCCACGATTAAATCAAAGGAAACCATTAAATGGGAAGATGGCAACACCTATCCCTTGATTAAAATTGAAGTGAGTTCAGCCTCTCATCCTTTTTACACAGGTAAGAAGATCTTTGTTGATACGGCGGGCCGTGTTGAAAAATTCAACAGAAGATATAAGAAAAAATAAAAGAATTTAATAAATAAGGGCTGGCTTCATGGAAATCTATGAAGCCTTTTTTATTTTTATACTTTGCGGTTAATAACTTAATAACCTGTGCAGCGCCTGATGAACCTTGTGCTTTTTGACTTACCTGACATATTCGAACGATTTTTACCGCTCACCTTTACCCGCCCGGTCTCTCTATTGAGAGCGGGTATACTGACAATCGCTGATAAATGGGAATATATCAACGGCAACCCGGTTTCCTTTCTAACCGCAAAACACTTGCAGCATAAGTACCGCCTGAAGACAGAAAGCGACAACCTCCTCATTAACAGCACTGTCTTCCCCGATCATAACCTCTATTCCCGGTTACTTGACCTTCATCCGGGCCAATGTCTTTATCATGGAAAACGCCCCATCGGATTTTTCGCAACCGGGAAACAGGCCCTGGCTTTTCAGGATTCGCATGACTTTTCTCCGTATGAAAGAATTGATTATCACGGGTCGGTTCTTCTGATCAATCATATTTATGATTTGTTTAATAATAATGGAGGACATATCCGCTTTGATGTAACTTTATTGAATCCGGTTTCAACCGGGAAAATCAATGATCCGCATACCCTGTTGTATGGAAAGGAAAACATTTTTGTTGGAAAAGATATCCGGATAAAAGCAGGTATCCTTGATGCGGAAACCGGGCCGGTCTGGATCGGAAATAATGTCACGATACAACCCGGCTCTATCATTACCGGACCGGTTGCCATCCTCGATGGTTCCATCATCTCCTCAGGTTCCAACATAAGGCCGAATACCACTGTTGGTCCGGGATGCAAGGTTGGAGGGGAGGTAAGTCAAGTCGTTTTTCAGGGAAATAGCAATAAATCTCACGACGGCTTTCTCGGATCGTCAGTAATTGGAGAATGGTGTAATTTTGGTGCAGGTTCCAATAATTCCAACCTGAAAAACAATTATGGGTCAGTTAAATTGTGGGATTACGGAAAAAAAGATTATGCTGATACGGGACTGCAATATTGCGGCCTGATCATGGCCGACCATACAAAATGTGGGATCAATACTATGTTTAATACCGGAACAATAGCAGGGGTATCCGCCAACATTTTCGGAGCCGGTTACATGCCTAAGTTCATACCCTCTTTTTCATGGGGCGGACAAAAAGGTTTTGAAACGTATGCATTCACAAAAGCCATACAAACAGCCCAGGCAGTGATGGAAAGAAGATCGGCCACGATTCTGGAATCGGATAGGATAATTCTGGAACATATATTTAAATTCAGCGCGCCGTTCAGAGAAAAATCTACCGAAAAATGAGGTTTTCAGAGATCATTGGACATAAGAAATTAAAAAGCCAGCTCATCAGGTCGATTGAATCTGGTCAGGTTGCCCATGCCCAGCTTTTCCTTGGACCGGAGGGCAGTCCAAATATGGCGCTGGCATTGGCTTATATCGCCTTCCTCAATTGCCGAAACCGCTCTTTGGAAGATAGTTGCGGCGAATGCGATTCATGTCGAAAAATTGACAGGCTTATCCACCCTGATTTGCATTTCGCTTTCCCCGTATGTGCTACGAAAAAGGTTTCCGGCAAGGATGTCGTCAGTGCATCGTTCCTCAATGAATGGCGTAATTTCCTGATCCAGGATTCCTACAACAACGCAACTGGCTGGAATAACTACTTCGGTGGTGAGAACAAGCAATTAAATATCTCAAAAGAAGAGAGCAGGCAGATAATAAAAAACCTTTCCCTCAAGGCGTTTGACGGTCAGTATAAGGTCATGCTGATCTGGTTACCGGAATACATGAATGCATCCTCGGCGAATGCCATCCTGAAGATCCTGGAAGAACCTCCGGAGAACACCCTTTTCCTCCTGGTATCTAATGATGAAAAACGACTGATATCTACCATCTTATCGAGAACGCAGATTATCCAGATCAGTCCCTTTTCAGATGATGAAATTAATACCATGCTGGTTGAGCAACATTTTATAGAAAAAGAAAAAGCCCGCCAGATCGCCCACCTGGTGGATGGCAATATCAATAAGGCCCTGAGTTTAGCCCGGGAGGTTGAGGACGACAGCCATGAAATGTTCAGGGACTGGATGAGGTTATGCTATGTCGGTAACCTCAAAGAATTGATCCAATGGACCGATAAATTCAGCAAGATGACCAGGGTATCACAACAGACTTTATTTCAATACGGATTAAGTATGATGCGCGAAGCGCTCATAGCCAGCACCGATGAAATGAGATTATCCAGACTTATGGGAGAGGAGCTGAATTTCGCCACTAACTTCATGAAAATATTGAATATAGATATCATAGAAGAAATCATGGGACAATTCGATCAGGCCATCTATCATTTGGAACGTTATGCTCATGCAAAAATCCTTTTCCTGGATGTATCATTATGTATATTCGAGATCTTTAATCGACAAAGAACAAAAGCGTTGTAATACTTAATACTAGTAAAATCAACTACTTTTACATTAATCCACATATTAGCTCTGAAAACCATATTAAATTAAAAGTATATGAATTCCGTTAAAATCCTTTTTGCAATCCTTTTCACCGGCTTGCTTTTCTTTCAGGCCTGTGATAATAAAAACAAAGACTACCTGATCACAATTAAAACCAATATGGGAGATATTAAGATGGTATTATATGATCAGACACCGCAGCATAAGAAAAATTTCATCAAACTGGCAAAAGAAGGGTTTTACGACAGTCTGCTGTTCCATCGTGTGATCAATGGCTTCATGATCCAGACCGGAGACCCCAATTCGAAAAACATGAAACCAGGTGAGCCCCTGGGCAATGGAGGGCCTGGTTATACTATTCCCCCGGAATTCGTCCCAGGCCTGATCCATGAAAAAGGGGCTGTTGCTGCTGCCAGACAGGGTGATAATATCAACCCTGGGAAGGAATCAAGCGGAAGCCAGTTCTATATCATACAGGGTCAGGTATGGTCGGAAGAAGACCTCCGCAAATCTCGTATTAATTATAACGATTTGTATAAGTATTTCAGTAACCTGATTGAGAGAACCAGCTTTAAACATGTGAATGACCAGGTGATGCAATTACAAGAGGAACAGCAAACAGAAGCTTTGCAGGACCTGATCGTAGACATGAAGGATACCATCGAACAGGAGTACGATGTTGAACTGGACCTGCCGCTGACCAGAAAGCAACTGGATACCTATACTACTATTGGCGGAGCACCCCATTTGGATGGTACTTATACCGTCTTCGGTAAAGTCGTAGAGGGACTTGAAGTTGTAGACAAGATCGCTTCAGCAGAAACAGGAGCCAATAACCGCCCGGTCAACGATGTGATCATGTCTGTGGTACTGGAGGAAATGAGCAGGAAAAAAATCGAAGAAAGATATGATTTTAAATATCCCGAAAATTAATTCAGCTTTTAATGAAATTATTGATTACGGGAGCCAATGGACTTTTAGGACAAAAACTGGTGGCATATTGCGAAGCCGAACAAGCGATCCAGTGTATTGCAACCTCTAAAGGACCGGCAAGGTTTGAAATAAGGTCGAAAAATATAATTTACGAACCTCTTGACATAACCCGGGGCAAAGAAATAAAAGTCCTGATCAAAAAATACAACCCGGATATTCTGATCAATACAGCCGCATTAACGCAGGTCGATCAGTGTGAAGAGGAGCAGGATCTATGTTTTGAAGTAAATGTTAAGGCAGTCAACTATCTTGTTGAACATTTCAATAACACGCGCGGCCTGTTTATCCAGTTATCCACTGATTTTGTATTTAACGGTAAGGACGGCCCATATTCTGAAGAAGCCATTCCGGATCCATTAAGTTTTTATGGTCGTTGTAAAAGCAAGGCCGAAAGAATTGCGTTGACCAATAAGTTCCCTTCAGCAGTTATCAGGACCATACTGGTATATGGCGTCACGCCCGGAATGAGCCGTTCCAATATCATTCTTTGGGTAAAGAAGAACCTTGAAAAAGGCAATCCCATCAGGGTTGTCAATGATCAGATACGAACACCCACCCTGGCGGAAGACCTGGCCCTGGGCTGTATACTGGTGGCAAGAAATAAAAAAACGGGAATTTTCAATATTGGCGGAAAGGACACCATCACGCCTTATCAACTGGCGTTAAAGGTTGCCGATTTCTATGGCCTGGATAAATCGCTTATTACCGAGGTTAATGCCGCTACTTTCAGCCAGAAAGCGCAGAGACCTCTTGTAACTGGTTTAGACATAAAAAAAGCCCGGAAAATACTGGGTTATGAACCGCATACTCTTGAAGAAGGTATAGGGATCATGAATGACCAACTTGAAAAATATCAGTTACAGTAAATATTATCATACTCTTCTTCTGTAAATACCTGTTTTCGCAGGATTGTCCCTTTATGGTCATAGTATATTACAATATAAAATTCGGCTTCAGGAATATATTTTTCTGCAAAATAAATGGGGGTGTCGGCATTGCCGAGGTTAATGATATCATTGAAAGAATGGTTGATCAAAAAACCATTGCGGTTACTGACGGCACCATAAAGGTCTTCCTTCCTGAAAATTATGATCTTCTCAGCCTCATCCTTAAGAAATTCAAACCTGTAGATCTTATCCAGTAAGAACATCTTATTAGTGATGTCATAGACAGACCAGAATCCCGATTCCCGGGCCAGAATGGCTGTGTCATTCCAGTATTGGATCTCCTCGAAAAGCATATCGGTAATGCCGGCCCCCCGGTGATCGATTAATCCATAGCCAAGATCATCATTGGCAATCAGATACTGCTTGTTATAAGGTTTAAGGATCCGGCCGAACTCTGGTTTCAAATAAATATTGCTTCTCCTGTTATAGATACCGAATTTTTTGTTCTGAAGAATTGAAACATGACCGTTATTATAATTAGCTATGCCATCAAATTGTGGTTTTAACAGCACATGCCCCGCCGTATCAACAAGGCCGACCTTCCCTTTCTTGGTAATGGTCAGGTATTCAGGCCCAAGTGCCTGGATCGTATTAAATTCCCCATTAATGACTTCACGGCCGGTTGCGTTATACACGGACTTTCTTCCGTTTGAATATTCAACCATTAAAAACTCAGGAATAAATATTTCTTCCCCTGGCTCAGGTTGATGCTTTAATACCCGGATCGATACATAGGGATGAATTTGTTCTCTTTTTAAATTTTTAAAAATCAAATACGGATCCTCATCCAGGAAAACCAACACAAACTGCTCATTTAAAATATTGATCGAATCATAGGCGAAAACATCCGGAAATGGAGCAAACTGATGATACAGGATCCATTTATCATCAATCTTACCTGATATCCAGTCTCCTTTATATTCTACTTTCCGGAAACCCGATCCCGATATTTTGTAAAAGGCATCGTCATAAAGTTGGTACAGGTTGTCCTTTCTGACCAGCCAACCTTCTGGAAGTGCAAATACCCTCTGCTTTTCAAGCGGCAATTGGTTGACTAGATTTTTATCGACTACGGTCTCCATATCATCTTTAAAGCATAATATCTGTGTGGGTTCAATTAATACGTAATCGTCATAGGTATACCGGAAAGAGGCATCCCCAATACGATACCACTCCATCACCTGATCATTGCTGCTTACGGCCCATTGATCCCCTTTCTGAAATAAAAGAAACTGGCCTTCCTTTTCAATGCGCTGGAAATTTTCACTGAGCAATAGCTGGCCATTCAGGGAAAATAATCGCCACTCATCCCCCTCTCTTACTTTAATCAACTGATCATCAAGTCGTTGGATCTCGTCAAAACGGGCAGAAAAGATTATTTTCCCGGATTTGAATAATAATCCATATTGCGCATTATCACTAAATTTTAATAACCCATACCCTATATCCTCTACATTATAAAAAGGGCCATTATAGATCAAGGCACCGGTCTTGCCAACGATCTTTCGATTTCCCCCATCTTCAATGATCAGAAAATCCTCTTCTATATCTCCGCAAAGATATTGGATTGGTATATTATCATAAGATGGCGGTATAAGCATTTCACCGCTTTCCGTAAGGAATCCATACCGGCCTTCTTCATAAACGGGGATCAGCAATTGATGTACATAATAGCTTACTTTTTTAATGGAATCGCTTAATGAAATAAAGTTATATACATATGAAAAATCTGCTCCTTTCCTCGATCGGTAGTTGTGATAAAGCCGGCTAATGGCATCCTTCACTTGTTCTGAATCCGGAAAATCACGGATAAATGAGAGTAGCTTCTCTTCGCTGTTATTACTGGTCCTGATTTGATATATCGCCTCAACAGCTTCTCTTTTAAACGGTGAATCAGGATAGGCTTTTATGAAATCCTCATAGCTCTGCAAATTATCATCCCGCGTATGCTGTTCATATAATAATCGTTGATATCTTTTTTTCGCCTCATCAACCTGATCGGCACCGGGATATTCCAGTATGAATTGGTGATATGCCTGGTACGTATTTTCCCGGGAAGCTTGATCAAATGCCAGTTCATTTCTCTTCATAATGGCATCATCAATATATGATGAGGCCGAAAATTCATGAATATACTGATTATATGCCTGAATGGTGTTCTCTCCTGTCGCGCGCTGGTAACCCATGTATTCAAGCATGTTCTTCTGATGCTGTATGGTGGAATCATTGATCTCCAGCTTTTCCAGTTTATCCCGGCTCCTTGTATCAAGGGCAGGAAATAATTTGACAGCCTTTAGAATATAATAATAGGAAGTATCAAGGTCATGAGCTTCAAAAAGGGGGTCATTATAGAGCAAAGAATAAATATAATGAGCTCCAGGACTGATACTGTCCTTATCAATATCCTTTTCAAGAACCTCAACCAGTTTTTCATAATCCCTTTTTTCCAGCAATCTTAAGGCTCGTCGTTCATCTGCCATCCCGGATAAGGATATGAAAACAATCAAACAAAACAGGATTAAATGTTTCATATTTATCAATTCCACAAATATCAATCAGAATAATCAGGATTGAATATTTACCTTAAAATTATTTAAAAAGTAAATCCTATATAAATAAAATGTAAAATTTACTAATTTTGCATTCCCTTTGATTATTTTAAATTAAAGGGGAAAGTGACTATGATAATTGTTCTTTATATTTTTATTTACTAGATAGGTTTGATTTGTGCGGAATTTCTCGATTCACTAAATCAATAAATCAATTATAAAACAAATAAGTTCGGGGTGTGGCGCCCGCCTGATAAGGATCAGTCGGGCAGGCA
>CAZYDB010000010.1:0-20487 GCA_964645995.1 uncultured Roseivirgaceae bacterium | reverse complement strand
GTACGGTAGCCTATCCCGCCCGGGGCGGGAGGGTCGCAGGTTCAAATCCTGTCACCTATAAAAATGTTCTTATATTTATTTGTTTTGTTGATCTGAAGTGAATTTTGATCTTGTTCCTTAATTAATCAACAGTTCATTAACTAAGTTCGGGGTGTGGCGCCCGCCTGATAAGGATCAGTCGGGCAGGCAGTACGGTAGCCTATCCCGCCCGGGGCGGGAGGGTCGCAGGTTCAAATCCTGTCACACTAAAAAATGTTCTTCTATTTATATTTATTTGTTTTGTTGGTTTGAAGTGAATTTTGTTCTTGTTCATTAACTAATCAACAGTTCATTAACTAAGTTCGGGGTGTGGCGCAGTCCGGTAGCGTACTTGCATGGGGTGCAAGGGGTCGCAGGTTCAAATCCTGTCACCCCGACCAAAAACCCTTAATACGAAGCGTATTAAGGGTTTTTTAATGCGTGGTAGAAAAAGTAGTATAAAAATTAAGGTATTTAAATACAATTACTACAAAAGATGGCTATTTATATCAATCATTTTTTAAAAAAAGGAACGTGCTGATTAATTTGAATGGTTGGTTATTCTTCGACTCTCGTCCAGACCGCTACAAACAAGCCCTTCAAGCATTTTGAAGGGTTTTTTTATGCTAAAATGTGCAATTGTATACGGTTTGGGTAGGGTGAAAAAAATTAGTTACTCATGATTGATACATCCACTCCTTACGACTAAATGGTTTATGTTTTTACTTTTCCATAAATCCAACTAACCCTTGATTATCGCTTCAATTCTTAATAGATTTTTAAAACATTACTGATATACTCTTTACATATGTGCCATTATACCAAAACCAAATCAATATTTTTGTAAATTGGCATAATTGATTTAAATACTATTTTTTAATCAATAGAACATGTCAGAAGACCATAAACGACAACTCGAACAGCAACTCTGGAACATCGCCAATACCCTAAGAGGAAAAATGGATGTCGATGAATTCTGGGGTTCATATTCTATAAGTACCTCAGCGAAAAGATGCGGATTTATGCCGATGAGATTCTCAAGGAAGACAAGGTAGCGTATCTTGATATCAAAGAAAACACGGAAATGGCTAAGGCAAGCAAGTCAATCCGCCACATAAAATCCCTGGTACTGCCGGCCCGCGACGAAATCGCAATCCCTATGTAAAGAGAAAAGGAAAGGCCTACAAGAATATATTTCCGGGTTTGTACATCCATATCTGATAATCTTTCATTGACATCATACTTCTTATCCAGCCGGTTCATTAACCAGACATAGATGAATATCAGTATCAGAAATACATAAATGGAACCCTGCTGGGCAAACCGGAAGCCCGGCATGAAATCACCGACAAGGATACAGTTCAGTTCATCGACAAACAGGATGGAAATCAGAAAAGAAATGACAAACCGGAGGGTCAGCAAAACAACCCGGTATAACAGGCTCCCTTTCCGGTTTTTTATCGCTCCTTCACCATGGGTACATTAAATCTTTTGCTTTATAAGCATATACCACTGCTTTTGTGTGCAAATTACTGCAACATAGTAAGC
The DNA here is from genome assembly GCA_964645995.1 of uncultured Roseivirgaceae bacterium. GTDB lineage: Bacteria > Bacteroidota > Bacteroidia > Cytophagales > Cyclobacteriaceae > JAGTVG01. The sequence goes on along the minus strand of CAZYDB010000010.1, from coordinate 18,921 downwards.
AGGGTTAATTTCACTATGATTGAGAAACCAATTTTTCCCCGTACTAACGGTAATCTAAAGGAATAATTCAATGATCAGCGCCAGACCAGCTCCCATGAACAGAAGGACCATTCGTCTGAGATCGAGCTTATGCTGTGGGCTGGATTCAAAAAAAATAGTAGTAGAAATATGCAGAAAACTACCACTTACCAGGGCATATAATAACGACATGGCGTTCGTGGATAGCAGCTGTGATTCACCCAGAATATTTGTTGAAATTAATCCTGCCGGTGAGGCTAAACTGAAAATGATCAAATATAAAATGATAGTGAGGATCTTTTTCTTTTGATGAAAGAGAATAGACATTAGCGCAACAGCGGCCGGGAATTTATGTAATACTATTCCAAGCATAATGCCTCCTGAATGATTATGAATCGACGATTCAATCGGATGAGCTACGATAGTCCCTTCGAGAAAAGAGTGAATGCCCAGTCCGAAGAGTAAAAAAAATGGTGTAATAGATGAGGAATGATTATGCCCCTCGCCCTGTTTGTGTAAGTGCCCGTGTTCAACACCGGAAGAGATACTTCCGAGTACTAACTGCAGTAAAAATCCGGCAAGCACCCAGGCCCCAATGATAAACGGCTCATCATATTGGGCATACACCTCAGGCAAAATATGCAGTAGGGTAATAGAAAAAAGATAGGCTCCCGCAAAGACCAGTAAAAAATCAAAATTTCTTTTCCTTATTGAGGGTATCAGAAAGAAAAGTATCCCGCCAAGAATGGCTGAAAAAAACAGTATCACGGAATTAATCCACATGTAACAGGTTATTTTTCAAGTAAAAAGATCATACGGTCTGAGTTTTCGGCCTGGTAAGGATTCAGATCGTAATCACCAAAAATATTTAATAACTTTAAGTCCGCATTTTCGAAATATTCGAGAAATTCGGTTCTCCGGATTGCCTTCACCTTCTCCCTGAAATGAAAAGGCCGGCCCCTGTCTTGAAAATCAATATTTTTGATGATATAGCCATCCTCTCGTAAAGTCTTGCTGAGATGGAACCGAATCCCTTCTATTTCTTTCACATCCTCCTTTTCAAGATGATGAATAACTGTATAAGGATTCAAAAAATCGAGTAGAAACCTGCCCTTTTCCCTGAGGCAGTCCCGTACACCGAGAATTACCTGCTCATTCTCCTCACGGGTACTGAAATAACCGAAACTTGTAAAGAAGTTCAAAACATAATCAAATTGGAATATAGTAAATGCTTCCCGCATATCATGCACAAAGAATTTCAGCCGATCATTCTCGAATTGTCGGGCCCGGGAAATGTTTTTCTCTGAGAGGTCGATGCCTACTACATTCAATCCTTTCTGATTCAAATAAATGGCATGCCGGCCTCTTCCACAGGCCAGATCCAGAATCAGGTCATCAGGGGTAAGGCCTAAATATTTTATAAGGTTCCGTAGAAAGGGCTTTGCATCATTTATATTCCGGTGCTTATAAAGTTTATAATAATAGGAAGAATCAAACCATTCCTCAAACCATTCCTCTTTATTATTACTCATTCTCATTTTCCTTTATCAGGTACGATTTGAAACCTTCGGTCATATAGGCTCCCAACTCCCCATCTTCATTTTGAAAGATCAAATAAGCCTCTAATTCCGGATGCTGTTCCAGGATCTCTATCGAAGGATCTACACCCAGCACCATAAAGGCCGTTGCATAGCCATCGGCAGTCATGCAGGCATCAGCAATAACCGTAGCACTCAAGAGTGAATGTTCTACCGGATATCCTGTGAAAGGACTGATCGTATGGGTATACTTTTTATTATCCTTCATATAAAAATTCCGGTAATTCCCCGAAGTAGCAATACTTTTATCCGTTACACCAATAATGGCGCTGATCTTTCTTTCATTAAAAATCACATTGGGATCCTCAATTCCCGTGGTCCAGGGCTTACCCTTATCGTTTAAGCCTCTACAGGTGATCTCACCGCCTATTTCCACCAGGTAATTGGAAATCCCTTTCTGCTTAAGATAGTCACCGACCACATCCAGGCCATATCCCTTGGCAATAGCGCTGAAATCAAGCTGCACCCCGGGCACTTTCTTCCAGACACGCATGGAATCAAATTCGATCAGATTGTAATCAACAATCTTCTTGAGCTTATCTACTTCCGAACTGTCGGGCAATTCTCTTTCTTCAGGCCCAAAGCCCCATGCGTTTACGAGCGGCATCACCGTAGGATCGAAAGCGCCTCCGGTTGCCTGATGGATCTTACGGCTCTCCTGCAGAACGGGATAAAAATAAGGGGACTCAAAGACCAGTTGATTGACCCGGTTGAATCTGGAGATCTCTGAATCGGGAATATATGTTGATAAGCATTGATTCCATTCAAACAATAATGAATCGATCTCTTTTTTAAAGATGGTGCCTTCAGGATGCATATAGATCACATTATAATACGTTCCCATGGTCTGTCCGTTAAAGGATACCCGTTCTTCATTTGCTGCATTCTGCCGTACCTTCCATACGATAAAAACCAGGATGATCAGTATGACGGGGAATATTCGATTACGTGTGAACATCTGAAAACCTTAATTATCAGGCCAATTTACACCCTTTTTATGAAATATCTTTTCTTATCATTATTTTAGTAAAAATAACTGATGTTTCATGAGAGAGGATTATCTCCAGGGAGAAAAAGAAAATTTAAGCCCGGAAGAACAGGAGGTTGAAAAGGTGCTCAGGCCCCTCAGCTTTGATGAGTTCAAGGGGCAGGATAAAGTCGTTGAAAACCTTAAAATTTTCGTTCTTGCCGCTAAAAAAAGAGGGGAATCACTTGACCATGTGCTTCTTCATGGACCTCCCGGCCTTGGCAAGACCACGCTGTCCTATATTATAGCCAACGAACTGGGTGCCGGCATCAAGGTCAGCTCAGGCCCGGTTCTCGAAAAGCCAAGCGACCTGGCGGGACTCCTCACTAACCTGGAAATAAACGATGTCTTATTCATCGATGAGATCCACCGGCTGAACCCGGTCGTTGAGGAATATCTTTACAGTGCTATGGAGGATTTCAAGATCGATATTCTGCTGGATACCGGTCCCAATGCCCGGTCAGTACAGATAAAACTAAACCCCTTCACCCTCGTGGGTGCTACTACCCGGGCAGGCCTGCTAACTGCTCCCTTACGCGCACGTTTTGGCATTAATTCCAGGTTGGAATATTATGTTTCAGACATTCTCAAATCTATCGTTAAACGATCCTCCGGTATTCTTCACACTTCCATTGAGGATGATGCTGCGGATGTTATTTCGAGAAGAAGCCGCGGCACACCCCGGATTGCCAATAACCTGCTGAGAAGGACACGCGATTTTGCCGATATCAAAGGAAAGGGAATTGTCACCACAGCCATTGCCGAAATGGCCCTGAAAGCCCTCGAGGTAGACCAGCATGGCCTGGATGACATGGATAACCGGATCCTGAGTACGATCATTCAAAAATTCAAAGGCGGGCCGGTAGGTATCAGCACCATAGCGACCGCCTGTGGAGAAGAGGCTGAGACCATAGAAGAAGTATACGAGCCTTTCCTGATCCAGGAAGGCTATATCAAACGGACTTCCCGGGGAAGAGAAGCCACCGAACTTGCTTATAAGCATTTAAAAATCGTCCCCCCGGCCCGTTCCGGAAGCTTGTTTTAATAATGCCCACTGAATTAATACATCAGCATACAGCCATCGTAAAAGATGCCGCCCGCCGGCTGGGATTTGATTATTGCGGTATAACGAGTACCGCAGCTCTTGAAGAGGAGAAGACCCGCTTTAAAAAATGGTTGCAGCACAAGCACCACGGTGAAATGAGTTATCTGGAAAACCATTTTGAAAAAAGGTTGAATCCGGCAATACTCGTTGAGGGGGCCAGATCGGTGGTATCGCTTATGTATAATTATTACCCGGCACGCAAACTACCGGATAAAAACAATTACAAAATCTCGAAGTATGCCTATGGGGCCGATTACCATTATGTGATCAGGAGAAAACTTAAAGAATATCTGAGCATACTAAACGATAAGATCGGCAAGATAGAGGGACGTGGTTTCGTAGATTCGGCACCCGTAATGGAACGGCAGCTGGCCGCGAGAAGCGGCCTTGGATGGATAGGTAAAAACACCCTCCTGATCAACAAAAAAAAAGGTAGCTTTTTCTTCCTCGCTGAACTGATCATTGACCTGGAGCTGATATATGACGGGCCCACCGGTGACTTCTGCGGTACCTGTACAAGATGTATTGATGCCTGCCCGACTGATGCTTTATCTCCCTACCAGATGGATGCAAAGAAATGTATTTCCTACCTGACGATTGAATTAAAGAAAGATATACCCGCAGATTTTAAGGGAAAAATGAATGGATGGATATTTGGTTGCGATATCTGCCAGGATGTTTGTCCGTGGAACAGGTTCTCAAAACCCCACAAAGAGCCGGCATTTGATGCAAAAGATGAACTGGTACGGTTAAAAAAGCCTGACTGGGAAACTTTAACCGAAAATGCGTTCAATAGAATTTTTCAAAAAAGTGCAGTAAAACGTACCCGTTATTCAGGACTAAAAAGAAATATATCATTTGTCAGCGAAAAAAATTAAAACCATCTTTTCCGCCGCATATAAATAAACATCATTGATATAGTCAGCAGCATCAAACCCAATACCATGGGATACCCGTACTTCCAGCCTAGTTCGGGCATATATTGAAAATTCATCCCATAAACACCCGCAATGAAAGTTAACGGAACAAAGAACAGGGAAAATATCGTCAGCGTCTTCATGATCACATTCAGGTTATTGCTGAGGTTTGACATGTACAGATCTGTAAGGGAGGCAGCTGAATCACGAAATTCATCAAAGGTGGATTTCAAATGAAGGATATGATCCTGCACATCACGGAAGAACATATACGTTTCTTCTGTAATAAAATCTGAATCCTCAGCAAAGAGACGTTCAACCGCATCCTTCAGGGGAATCACTACTTTCCGGATGCTCGTTAGCTGTTTCCGTATAATGATTATCTGATTCATAACATTCTGATCAGGGTTCTCCAATACAAAATCCTCCATATCTTCAATCTTCTCTCTCAAATATTCCATGATAATAAAATACTGGTCAACAATTGAATCTATAAGGGCATAAAACAGATAATCGGATCCGGCTTTTCTTAATCTGGATTTAGGAGAGTAAATACGCTTACGCACATTGTCAAAAACATCTCCCTCTATTTTGTCCTGAAAAGTAATAACGAAATTTTTTCCAAGGACCAGGCTCAAATGCTCCTGAAAGATATTAACCATTCCTTTTTGATCCTCCAAATGCATCATTTTCAAAGTGAAAAAAATATGATCATCATATTCTTCGGTCTTGGGAAAATGTTCCGTATTCATGATGTCTTCTGTCATTAGTGGGTGAAAAGTAAACATCCCGGATATCTTTTTCATCAGACGCACATCATTAATACCATCCAGGTTGATCCAGTTTATAAATGATGGTTCCAGTTTTTTCATAATGTCGTCAATATTATCTATCTCATATTCCCTGACTTCCTTATCATTATACTGGATTAAACTGATCTTTACGGGTTCGTCCTTCTGCTCACCCACATACAGGATCTGTCCGGGTGCCATCCCTATCTTTTTTGTATACCTGGAAATTTTACGAAGATGATTGATGGGGTTTAATTTACGCGGATCAATTTTAAGGGGATTCAGCTTCAATTATAATTATTTTAATAAAACTTAAAACAACTGTATCTCATACTGTTCATAAATTAAAAATGATTTGTCTATATTAAAAATAAATGATAAATAACCTTGCCGTGATACTTGTTCCATACGGAAAAAAATTAAATGCCTTCATCGATTAAAATATATTCATTTTCTTTCAATAAATTTATGACTTATAACTACCTATACCATGAAGCCTTTATCATCCGCAATACTGTTATCCTTCATAATAATTTTACTCCATACCACCTGTTGCCGGTCAGTAGCCCAGGAAGCAGGTGGAATTTACACGGCACATGCCTACTGGCTTGAAGAGCAAAACCAGGTGTATCAGAACATCTTACTAAAAAAGAAGAAAGAAGAAACACTCAATCCTGGCGAGGAACAGTACTATAATGATTATCATGAATACCTGAAAAATTATTTCTCCCGGCTCACCATGGAGGAAAAAGAGCGGTATTTTGAATTCAAAAGCCAATGGGATGATGAAAAGTCGGAAAAAACTGAAGAAGATGATACGGATGTGACGGAAATAACCCGTGCAGGTATTAAACCGGGTCGCAAGTTTCTTTTATCGAATGGGTTATATGGTGTGGGGTACGGTCTGGTACTTGATTATGTTTTTGACATCGAAGCTCCCCTGGCGGCGGCTGTCCCTATCCTGGGGGCAGGAGTCGGGTTATTGATCCCCCTGGCTAATACAAAACGCTATGAAGGCATTAATTTCGGAACCGTGTTACTGGCAAGGCACGGTAAGTTTATCGGGGTGCTCCATGGTGCTGCCCTTGGGCTCGTCCTGAGTGGTGACCCCGATGAAAACGATAATTCAGGCAAGATCATTGCCGGATCAGCCATGCTTGGAAGCATCACCCTTGGGGAGACAGGCTTTCAACTGGGCAAGAAAAACAACTGGTCCGAAGGGCGTATATCCACTTACCGTTATTACAGCCTTATCGGACCGGGACTATCCTTTGCAGGACTGATCGCTTCTAATGTCGATAATGCCAGGGCTTATGGGGGCGCTACCCTCCTGGCCGGAGGACTCAGCTATCTTTATGCTGATCTGATTTACAAAAAATACCATTTCTCAAGGGGAGACATTCTGGCCGCTTCTTCCTTCGGAATATTATCAACAGCGTTCGGCTTTGGTTTAGTCGATGTAAGCGATCGATGGGAAATCCTTGTCCCGGCTGCCACTTTGATCGGCGGTACGTTGGCTAATCATGCCCTCCTGAGAAATACCCAATTAACCTCTAAAGAAGGATGGAATGTGAATTACGTGACAGGAGCGGTGTCACTGATCGGATTTGGGATAGCAACGCTGATTGACCCGGATGAACATTACGCCTATTTCCTGCTTCCAAGCAGTATGGGCATGCTGGGCTGGATCGCCATGACTTCCCGGATGAAAAACAATTCGTCCGTTAATTCCAGGGATAAACGTGAGAAATGGACTAAAGCTAACTTAAACCTCACTCCTCATAATTATTTTGTCAACAAGCAGATCAACACCTCATCCAACAATACACGATATACGGCCCTGCCCATGTTCAGTTTTCAACTCCACTTCTGATCAGGCCCGATAACGACAGTAAAGGCGAGGCGGTTCATATCCATGAAATAACAGCAAAAGATAGGCAAAAAGGAACTCCTTAAGATACTGCCGTTTATTGAGGATACTATTCTGGCCGGATATCTTGTTTATTTCGATCTCCGATTTTAAACCGGTTATTGAGAAAACATTTTAATAGCAGGATCCGGAATAAATTACTGGCTGTAGTAACCCTTATCAAAAGGAGGGGTCCCTGTCAGCCCAGATCATGCAAAATTATAAGATTAACCCCGATTATTCATGAACTATCCTCAAAATAAACCGTCTTTACCTTTTAAAATATTTATTATCAGGTAGTTATATAACGGGGTTAGCTTCCACAAGCCAGACAATCATCGGGATCATCCAGTGAACAGGACATGTCTGCCTGATTCTGTTGCCTAAGTTCTTCTGCCGTCATTTCTGGTTTTTTAGCAGCGGATTTATCTACCGTAAACTGTATTGCGTTGGCAGCAGGTTTTGACCTCAGGTAATACATACCCGTTTTAAGACCCTTCTTCCAGGCATAAAAATGCATAGAGGTAAGCTTCCCGAAATTGGGATCAGGGATATGAATATTGAGGCTTTGGCTCTGACAAATATAGGCTCCTCTTTCGGCAGCCATATCGATGATTGCCTTCTGTGATATCTCCCATACCGTCTTGTAAAGGTCCTTGATATCCTTAGGTATTTCATTAAGCTCCTGTATTGATCCATTCGCCTGGATAAGCTTATTTTTCATGTCCTTATTCCAGAGTCCGGCTTCAATCAAATCTTTCATCAGATGCTTGTTGACAACGATGAATTCGCCTGAAAGTACGCGTCTGACATAAATATTAGAAGTGTACGGCTCAAAGCATTCATTATTGCCAAGAATCTGCGAGGTAGAAGCGGTAGGCATGGGCGCCAGCAACAAGGAATTCCTGATGCCATGCTTCTTGACTTCCTGTTTAAGCGTATTCCAGTCCCACCGGCCGGAATCCGGGGTAATGCCCCACATATCAAACTGAAAGATCCCTTTCGATGCGGGCGATCCCTTGAAAGTTTCATATGGACCTTCCTGTATTGCTACATCCTTGGAGGCGGTCATCGCCGCGAAATAGATCGTCTCGAATATCTGTTTATTGAGTTGCCCTGCTTCAACGGAATCGAAGGGCATGCGCAGCTGCATAAAAGTATCCGCTAGTCCCTGCACGCCAATTCCGATAGGTCTGTGTTTCATATTGGAATTTCTGGCTTCGGGAACCGGATAATAATTGATATCGATTACCTTATTCAGGTTCTTTGTTACCACATAAGTAACCTCAAAAAGTTTCTGATGATCAAAATCTCCCTCTTCAGTGACAAACCGCGGCAGGGCAATGGAGGCCAGGTTACATACGGCGATTTCTTCAGGAGAAGTATATTCCATTATTTCGGTACAGAGATTACTTGATTTGATCGTACCCAGGTTTTTCTGATTTGATTTTTTATTGGCTGCATCCTTATAAAGCATATAAGGAACACCGGTCTCTATCTGTGCCTCCAGAATCTCAAACCAGAGATCCTGGGCTTTAACGATCTTCCTGGCCCTGCCTTCCTTTTCATATCTTTCATACAACTTTTCGAATTTCTCACCATAGCTATCCGCCAGCTCCGGAGCTTCATCAGGAGAGAAAAGCGACCAGTCATCGTTATTCTCAACACGCTTCATAAACAGATCGGGGATCCATAAGGCATAAAAAAGATCCCGGGCACGTAGCTCTTCCTTACCATGGTTCTTTTTAAGTTCAAGAAAATCAAAAATATCAGAATGCCAGGGTTCAAGATAAATGGCAAAACTGCCTTTTCTTTTACCCCCACCCTGGTCAACATACCGGGCCGTCATATCAAAATTCCGTAGCATAGGGACGATGCCATTGGATATGCCATTGGTACCATGAATAAAAGCGCCCTTACCTCTGATGTTATGAATGCTTAACCCGATGCCGCCTGCCGACTGGGAGATCTTAGCACATTGCTTGAGCGTATCATAAATACCATCAATGGAATCTTCTTTCATGGTAAGCAGAAAACAGGATGATAACTGGGGCTTGGGAGTACCGGCATTGAAGAGCGTAGGTGTGGCATGGGTGAACCACTTCCCCGACATAAGATTATAGGTCTCGATGGCGGCTTCAATATCTTCCCCATGAATACCTATCGCCACCCGCATGAGCATATGCTGGGGACGTTCGACGATCTTGTTGTCAATACGCATCAGATAGGAACGTTCCAGGGTCTTGAATCCAAAAAAATCATAAGTATAGTCCCGGTCGTAAATGATAGAAGAATCCAGCAGAGCCGCATGTTTCTTCACGACTCCGTAAAAAGAAGTGGAAACCAGCGGAGCATTTTGACCGGTTACAGGGTTGACATAAGTATACAATCTTTTCATGGTATTCGAAAAGGATTTGCTGGTCACCTTGTGCAGGTTGCTTACCGCAATACGCGCCGCGAGTTTGGCATAGTCCGGATGTACCGTAGTGAGTGAGGCAGCTGTTTCCGCGGCAAGGTTATCAAGCGCAACGGTTGTAACACCATCATAAATACCGGTAATTACTTTTTTGGCAATATCGACAGGCTCCACATATCGCATGTCCAGCCCATAACAGAGTTTTTCTACCCGTGCTGTGATCTTATCGAACTTAACGGATTCCCGTCTTCCATCTCTTTTTACTACTAACATCTATTCAGTGGTTTGAGTTTAATTAAAAATCTTCATCTAAACTGAACTTGTGTGAATCGTTATCTTTTTCTTTCATTACACCCGCCTTCTGGTATTCTCCAACCCGTTTTTCAAAGAAATTGGTCTTACCCTGCAGGGAGATCATTTCCATGAAATCAAAAGGATTGGAAGAACCAAATACCTTAGGACAGTTTAGCTCGGCCAGCAGGCGATCGGCAACAAATTCGATATATTGCCGCATCAGACCGGCGTTCATACCGATCAGGCTTACAGGCAAGGCGTCAGTGACAAATTCCTTTTCAATTTCAACTGCCTCCCGGATAACCTCCACTACCGTGTCCTGCGGAAGTTTACTGACCAAATGATGGTTATAAAGATGACAGGCAAAATCGCAATGCAATCCTTCATCCCTTGAAATCAATTCATTTGAAAAGCTGAGCCCCGGCATTAACCCTCTTTTCTTGAGCCAGAAAATCGAGCAGAAACTTCCGGAAAAAAAGATCCCCTCCACAGCAGCAAAAGCAATTAACCGCTCTTGAAAACTTCCTTTATCAATCCACCGGAGGGCCCAGTCAGCCTTTTTCTTCACGCAGTCAATGGTTTCGATCGCATGGAACAACTTATCGCTTTCCCTGGGATCCTTGATATAGGTATCAATCAGTAATGAATAGGTCTCTGAGTGAATGTTCTCCATCGCTATCTGGAAACCATAAAAGAACTTGGCCTCGGTATATTGCACTTCCGATACGAAATTCTCGGCCAGATTTTCATTCACAATACCATCACTGGCAGCGAAAAAGGCAAGAACATGGGAAATAAAATGCCGCTCCCCATCATTAAGGTCATGCCAGTCGTTAAGATCCTGACTCAGGTCAATCTCTTCAGCTGTCCAGAAAGAGGCCTCTGCCTTTTTATAAAATTCCCAGATATCGCTATGCTGGATGGGAAATAATACAAACCGGTCCTTATTTTCCTTTAATATGGGTTCTTCCGTTGTTGAATTGGGTTGACTCATTAATTGTTTTGATTTAATTATTCTATCATTGATTGTGTTTTAGACATAATATCTCCTTCCAAAAAAGACTTCAGCAATTCAATTTATTTTATCCGGTATGCGGGGATAATCTTCAAATATTGGAAAACAAACTATAAAAATCAAATAAATGTTTCTGAGGTATAATGGGCTATTATTCAGGTATTTATTTAATTAATAGCCGATAAACAGCTGAGCATTAAACTATTAATTATTTGAATCCCGGCAAATTCTGCCCTGTAAAAAAATTTAACCGGGGAAAAGAAGAGCGGCTTATTAAACTGTAATTATATTTCTTAAAAGCTTTGCAGATTTTTAAAAATAATTTATCTTTGCAGTCCATTTCAAAAATTCAGGATCAATGTACGCAGTTGTTGATATTGCAGGAAAGCAGTTTAAGGTCAGTAAAGATCAGCAGATCTACGCCCCCAGATTGGTTGGCGAATCTGGCGATACAGTAGACTTCGACCAGGTATTACTGGTTGATGATGATGGCAAGGTAAAAGTTGGCAGCCCGACGATAAAAGGGGCCAAAGTATCCGGAAAAATTCTTGAGCATCTCAAGGGTGATAAAGTGATCGTATTCAAGAAAAAAAGAAGAAAAGGATATCGTGTTAAGAACGGTCATCGCCAGGGATTCACTAAATTAGTTATTGAAGACATTAAAAATTAAAAACCATGGCACATAAAAAAGGAGCCGGAAGTTCAAGGAATGGAAGAGAGTCGGAAAGCAAGCGGCTCGGTATCAAGATTTACGGTGGTCAGTTTGCCAAAGCCGGCAATATAATACTTCGTCAGCGTGGCACCAAACATCACCCCGGCACCAATGTTGGGTTAGGTAAGGACCACACCATTTTTGCACTTACTGATGGTCTTGTTGAATTCAGAAAGGGTAAAAAGAACCGGTCTTTTGTATCTGTGGTTGAAAATCAGGAAACCGTATAGTTTTTAAATACAATTTAATTCATTGGAAGAGAAAGCATGACAGGAAAACTGTCATGCTTTTTTTATTACCCCGAAAAATTCATAAATTTTTCCTGCCTAAAGGTAGAAAGACAGGTCTACCAAAGGCAGGCAGGCGCCCGGAGGGCCGATTAAGCGTTCCGATAAAATCGGGGCGCTTATCAGGGGTTAACCCCGTTGCGCAACTACGTGATAATAAATTTTTTAAATGGTAAAGACGGTTTATTTTGATAATCGTTTATGATTATTTGGGGTTAAAAGATCCTGAAATTCAAAACCTGGTCAAAGAAAGAACTGATCACGGTGGGTTCAATAATGATGCTGAAGACGATGCCAAAAAGGGCCCCGAAAAGATGCGCATCATGATTGATGTTTCCGGCTGACTGCTTCCCCTGGTAAAAGGAATAAAGAAGGTATAAGGCCCCGAAAATAAATCCGGGCATGCAGAGCGCCATATACAGACATATTCTGCTGGTAGGATTAAAAAGAATCGCCGCAAAAAGGACGGCGCTGACGGCTCCGGAAGCACCCAGTGAATTATAATGCGGATCGTTCCTGTGCTTAACCACCGATGGTATATCGGCTACCAGCATCCCTGCAAAATACAAGATCAGGAAGTATATGGTTCCTGCCCCTCCATAAAGGTATGAAAAAACATATTCCACATTCCGTCCGAAAAAATACAAGGTGATCATATTAAAGATCAAGTGCACCCAATCGTTATGAATGAAGCCTGAGGTAAGCATACGATAATACTGGTTTCTATGAACAACCGAATAGGGATTAAGCATCCAGGCATAATACTTGTCAGTTCGGTTCCAGGCATAGAGACTGGCAATCACATTGATCGCTATAAGTATGTAAGTGAATGTCATAGAATATTATATTTCCCTTTGCATCAGAAAATGAATGATTTCCCTTAACGAACTCTTTTTGTCACCAGTAGCTGATAGGTTGTCAAGATCAGCAAAAGCCTGATGGAAAAATGCATCCATTTTTTGCCGGGTAAGCTCCGGGATCCCGAGATTATCATAGATAGCCTTTACCGCTTCAACCTTTTGCTGCGGATCAAATGATTCACGGTTGATCCATGAAAACAACTCTTCTTTTTCTAATCCCCGGGCCAGTTCCATGGCTTTGATCAGCAGATAGGTCTTTTTATTGGTGATGATATCGCCACCGGCCTGTTTGCCGAATTTTTCATGATCGGCGTAAACATCCAGCAGATCATCCATCAATTGAAATCCAATACCCAGTTGAATGCCCAGATCGTTTAACAGTTTGATGTCGGTTTCGTCAGCCTCTGCCAGTATTCCTCCCAATGCCAGGCTATAGCCTAGCAAAACGGCTGTTTTATACCTGATCATGTGAAGATAATCCTCCTCCGGGACGGATGATAATTTCTCGAAATCCATATCCAACTGTTGCCCTTCACAAACCTCGGCTGCACAATTATTGAAACCGGCGATAATATCCTTTATCAGGTGCCGTGGTGATCCTAACAGTAGATCATAAACCCGAACCAGCATCACATCTCCCGATAAGATCGCCACATTATCACCCCATTGATTATGCACGGTAGGCTTTCCTCTTCGTATTGGTGCTTTATCCATGATATCATCATGGAGTAGGGTGAAATTATGAAATACCTCCAGCGCCATGGCAGGCATGAGTACCCTCTGATAATCATTATGGTATAACTGATAGGCAAGTATGGTAAGCAGCGGCCTGATCCTTTTGCCTTTTAAATTAAGCATATAACGGATAGGGTCGTAAAGGTTTTCCGGTTTTTGACCAAAAGAAAGTGCTGTTACTTCCCCGTCAATTTCTGATATCAGTGCTTTAATATTGTCATTCATCCTCCGAAAAAGATAGATCTATGGTTCTTCTGTCAATATCAACATTCAATACTACCACGTCGACCTCATCACCTAAGGTATACATTCTTTTGTTATGGCGGCCAATTACCCGCATGTTTTTTTCATCGAATTCATAGTAGTCATCATCCATTTCCGAGAGCCTGACCATACCCTCTACCTTGCTTTCTATGATCTCCACATATACCCCCCAATCCGTCACTCCCGAGATCAATCCGGCAAAAACATCGCCTACCCTGTCGATCATATACTCAGCCTGTTTGTATTTAATCGAAGCTCTCTCCGCATCTGTGGCGACCTTTTCCCTTTCCGAGCTATGAAGGCATTTTTTCTCGTATTTTTCTTTTGAAACCGACTCTCCGTTTAAAAGGTAATGCATCAATAACCGATGCGACAACATATCAGGATACCGTCTGATCGGAGAGGTGAAATGCGTATAATGATGAAAAGCCAGTCCAAAATGTCCTTTTTCTTCTGTCGAATATTTCGCTTTTGCCATTGACCGGATGGCCAGGCTCTCCAGTATATTCTGTTCGGGCTTCCCCTCGATCTCTTTTAACAGGTTATTTAAAGCCTTTGAAACTCCATCCCTTTTAATATTCATCTGATGGCCAAATTTTTTTGCAAAGATGGTGAAGGTCTCAAGTTTTTCCATATCCGGCTCATCATGGACACGATATACGAAGGTTTTTTTAGTCCTTTGTGATGATTGTCCATGTATATATTCGGCAACCCTTTTATTAGCAAGAAGCATAAAATCCTCAATCATCTTGTGCGCATCTTTCCGGATCTTAGGAATTATTTTCAGGGGTCTCCCTTTTTCATCCAGCTTGAATTTTACTTCGGTAGTCTCAAAATTGATCGAGCCTTGCATAAACCGTTGTACTCTGAGTTTTAAGGCCAGTTCATTGATGATGGTAAGCTCTTTGGAAAAATCCCCTTTGAAAAGCTCGATCCGTTCCTGGGCTTCCTCATAACTGAACCGCCGGTCTGACCGGATAATCGTTTTGCCAAACCATTCCTTAACGATCCGGGCATTATGGTCCAGTTCAAATACGGCTGAAAATGTTAGCTTTTCCTCCTGAGGCCGCAGGGAGCATAATTCGTTGGATAACCTTTCCGGCAGCATGGGTATGGTGCGGTCTACAAGGTAAACTGATGTGGCGCGCCGGAAAGCTTCCTGGTCGAGAGAGGTGTTCTCCTTTACATAATGTGTAACATCGGCAATATGTACGCCAATTTCGTAATGACCGTTGTCCAGGATCTTTAAAGAAAGGGCATCATCAAAATCCTTGGCATCCTCGGGGTCAATGGTGAAAGTGGTTATCTTTCTGAAATCACGGCGATTTTTGATTTCACGATCGCTGATCTCCTCTTTGATTTTCTCTGCTTGTTTTTCAATGTTATCAGGGAAATCAAAAGGCAACCCGAATTCTGCCATGATCGAATGGATCTCCGCCTCATGGTCTCCGGCCGGCCCGAGGATCTTCACGATCTCACCCACAGGGTTCTTATCCCCTTCTTTCCAGTCCTTTATCCTGACGATAACCTTATCCTTATTCTTCGCTTTATTGATATCCTCCGGGCGGATAAAAAAATCATGATGCATTTTTTTAAAATCCGGAACGACGAAGGCATAATTGGCACCTAGTTCAACACGGCCAACAAATTCCTCTCTGTTACGCTTAAGGATCTCTGTCACATAGCCCACGGGACGTCCATCTTTTCGTACCGAGGATATTTTTACCTTTACAATATCATCATCCAGGGCTGTTTTCAGATCTTCGGATTTAACATAAATATCCTGGTCATATTGTTCGGTTATTACGTATGCGTATTTGGCATTGACATAGTCCACCTGTCCTGATATATCTTTATCTACCTTGCGGGAACTGAATTTCCCCTGATCGTCGATCAGAATGGATTCTTCACGCAAAAGGGAAAGCAGGATATTATCAAGATTCAGTTTAAGATGTTTTTGCTTTATCCCCAGCTTTCTTATCAGTTGTTTTGGAGTAATGCTCTGATGGGGGTGAGTCTCGAAAAAAGAGATCACTTTATCTCTAAGGGATTGAACCTTTTTATCAGCCTTTTTTTCTTTGGGCTTTTTGTTTTTATTACTCATGCTGTGATTTTATTTCGTCTTTTAATAAACGGGCCGTGTCCAGTATTCGCCTTCTAAGCATATTTTTACGAATATCTTCCAGATCACCTCGCGGGATTGAATCAATCAAATCCCTGGTATAGGCCTCCCTTGGTTTCTGGTACAGGTCTTCCGGGAAGCCCATTTCTACAAATTTACCTTCTTTCATTACATATATTCTGTCAGACATGAACTTCACTACGGAAAGATCATGAGATATAAAAATATAGGTAAGATTGAAATCTTTCTTCAGCCGGTTCAGCAGGTTCAGGATCTGAGCCTGCACGGAAACATCCAGGGCTGAGACAGATTCGTCCAAAATAATAAATCTCGGTTCCAGAGCCAGGGTCCTGGCAATGCAGATCCGCTGACGCTGACCACCTGAAAACTCATGCGGATAACGGTTATAGAAGCTTTCATTCAGACCTACTTTTATTAATAATTCAAACACGGCATTTTTCCTGTCCGCCCTGGTTTTATGAATCCTGTGAATGACCATCGGTTCCAGGATGGCCTCTCCAATAGTTTGCCTGGGATTCAATGAGGAATACGGATCCTGAAAGATGATCTGCATTGACTTTCGCATTTCCCGGAGTTCCCGTTTATGAAGCGAGGCAACATCCCTGCCCTCAAAGAATATATCACCCCCCGTCGGGTCTATCAGGCGGATAACAAGCCTGCCAAGGGTGGTCTTGCCACAACCCGATTCACCAACAAGACCGATAGTTTCTCCGGGATATACCTCAAAAGAAACATCATCCACTGCTTTTACATAACCGGTGGTTCCTCCAAATATATTTCTCCGGATGGGATAGTATTTCTTTAATCCGTTTACTTTTAAAATCGGGCCCCCTTTTAATACACTCATTCTTCGCTCAATCAGGTCTTCTTTGCGCTCCGCGTTCAAAATAATCGCTTCGCCAACAGATCTGTATTTCCGGTCTTTTTCCATTCCGGTTGTTTCATCCATAAAATCAGACACGGTGGGTAGCACCTTTAGCTTCAGATCGAGCCGGGGGCGACAGGCCAGCAATCCTTTTGTATAGGGATGCTGTGGGTCAGAAAAAACATCCCATACTTTCCCCTGTTCTACAATCCTCCCGCTTTTCATAACGATTATCCGGTCGGCCACTTCTGCGATCACCCCAAGGTCATGGGTGATGAAAATGACGGAGCTGTCATAATCCTGACGCAGGTTTTTGATCAGTTGTAAGATGTTGGCCTGTACCGTCACATCCAGCGCAGTGGTCGGCTCGTCGGCAATGATCAGCTTAGGATTACAGGACAAGGCCATGGCAATCATCACCCGTTGTTTCTGTCCGCCTGACAAATTATGGGGATAAGCACCAAAGATAGAGGCAGGCCTGGGAAGTCTTACTTTAATAAACAAGTCCATCACCTGCCGTTTTGCCTCTTCACGGGAAATATCCTTATGATGCAGGAGCTGCTCCATGACCTGGTCGCCACAGGTATATACAGGGTTCAGGGAAGTCATGGGTTCCTGAAAGATCATAGAAATTTCATTGCCCCTGATTTTTCGCATCTCTTTCTCAGAAAGCCTCGACAGATCTTTGTACCCGAATAAATCTGAATGGAAAAAAACACGGCCTCCAATTCGCCGTCCCGGAGGTTCAGGCAGAAGGTTGAGAAGGGTAAGTGCCGTTACCGATTTTCCCGATCCTGACTCTCCTACAATACCCACAGATTCCCCTTTGTTAACCTGGAAGGAAATATGATCAACAGCAGTGATCTTTTCTTCCTCCAACTCAAAACAGGTCGTAAGATCCTGGATGTCTAATAATGGATGTTTTCTTTCAGAGGCCATTCAAAAGATGATGTCTCATAAGATACACATTTTCATTTGAAATATAAGAATTTACGGTGCTATTCCAGGGATTTACGGTTGAACAGCATATACCCTATATGCCCCATGACAGTCCATTGATCGATCTGACTGTCATAATAATTCAACGCCAGGGATATGGGACCTATAGGACTATGATATACTGCATTTAAAGTGCCTGCATAATGGAAAGGATTATCCCACATGAGTGTAGCAGGAATTTGTGGTTCCGACTCGATTATATCATTAATGGGTTTGAACACATAGCCTTCAAGCCGGATATCGAAACGGCTAAATGGATTATAGATATACCGGGCTCCTCCGCTGACATAATGAAATGCCCTGAATTCCGGCAGGATCCTGATCTTTGAATCATTTAAAGGATAGAAAGTGGGTGCACTTAAAATTGTACCCTGATAATTCGAGAATAAAGGTTGATTTGAGAAAACGGATTCAAGCAACCATCCGGCATACATATTCTTTCCCAGCTTTCCATAACCCTCCCAGAGTACCTTCACATTAAACCATTGGTGTTCATCTGTAAAATCCCGGGTTAGAAGAGAAGTTGTTCCCGGCGTATATCTTTCTTTGCCCCAGTACCAGTTAAAGGCGATATCCACTTTTTCTCCTTGTTTGGCATAAAGCCTTGCATTGAGCGTATTGGCAGATAAGGATACCCCACTGCGTAATCCATCAAATTTCAATACATCGAGCGCTTCGTTCGATTGGATGGTCTCCGTATTGCTGTACTGGTTACCATTATTGAGATAATGACCGTTAAAGATTAGCTTATGCTTCAGCCCAATGGCCACACCCATGTTCAATCCAGCCTGAAGATCATTCTGCTCAACAAAGTTCGATGGCGTTGTTTCCTGCAACAGGATATCCGATATATCAAGGTAATCCCATTTATTATATATGAAAACCGGCTCAAAATAGAACAGGGTGCCGCCGGGAATATTAAACCGGGAATAATACCTTAAGGACTGATAAAACCTGCCTGCGTAC
>CAZYDB010000009.1:27483-34649 GCA_964645995.1 uncultured Roseivirgaceae bacterium | reverse complement strand
TTAAAAAAAGATAATTGTTTTTATTGATCTGCTGGGTATGAGGATAATCATGTGCCAGCCAGTTATTTAAAAAAAGTCCGGCAGACATCGACCCAAATTTAGGATGCTGAAAGGCATTATCCCATAAAGGAGCTTGTAAAGACCGTAACCAGCGAACGGAAAAAGTCCTCTCCAGTAAAAAGGTTTTGAGCATTTCATCATAATTCTGCCCGGAATAATTTCTATCCCGGACCCAGTTCAAAGGATTAAACTTCTGCAATTCCCTTTCCGGATCATCCAGGACCATCATCACCCTGGTCCTGAAATCTTCCCTTTCTTCGTCAAAGAGATGGCATAATATCTCCAGCAGGCTCCATTGCTCAGGTGCCGGATTCCAGTTTCGCAATTCAACGGGTACATTTTCAAACAAACTTTTAAAAACTGCTCGGTTAAAATCAAGCTGGTGAATGATATACTCGGCATCCATGAGGTTGGCTATTTTGATTTTCTATTGTTTGTTATCTGATATAATTTCTTTACCTGAATGATCAATAAAGAACCAGTGGTCACTTTCCCACCAGCTATGTTCTTCGTGATTAATGAGTTCACAATAATAACTTACCTTCGCCTTACCGCCATGAAAAGGAAAAGCACATGCATAGCGGGGCTCAATTACTATTGTACCGCTCGTATCAGCATAGCCGATCTTCTGGTTTTTAAGGATCCGGAAAAGCCCCTCCGCAGGATAGTCAGGTCCATTGTCATAAGGATAAACCTCAAAGATCACTTCAAACTGACGGTTAATCGCTTCATAATTATTTTCCCAGGATAAAACAATGGCATATGTTTGAAAAGTATCCGTAAAGCATCGCTGGTATTGACCAACAGGTACGATAGTATCCCCTGAAGAATTCATATAACCACACCCACTGTCCGCTTCGTAATCTTCCAGCAGGAGCAGGAAATCTTTTTTTTCAACTTCCTGGGCAAAAGCTATATTTGCAGCATGTAAACTGACCGTCAGTACCAGGGTAAGATATCCGGCCCGGTCCATTCTTCCGATGCAATGCTTACGTCTATTTTGAGGCATTAGATGTTCTGTCCGGTCATTAAAAACAATTTATCAATATGATGTCTATTTAAATAAAAAGCAAATATTAAGTTAATATCCGCATTCGCAGAACAAATCATATTTTTCTTTATCCCCCTGATTGCGTATATTATCCTGCAAATAACGAATCGCAAGTGAAATTCCTGATTCAGATTTTAATCCTGTTGATCATTTTTCCGGTATGTCTCAAAGCAGGCAGTAAAGAAAGCATCTATGTAGCAAGCATTAGCTGGCATACGGGAATCATCATCCCTGCCAATTCAATGCCTGACAGCCTCTGGCCGGGCCCCTTTGATTTTTCTGCTTATGAATACCTGGAAATTGGCTGGGGTGACAGGGATTTTTTCCAGCATCCTGCGTTTAACCTATGGTATGCCTTAAAAGCAGTCCTGTGGCCAACTTCTTCCGCGCTTCATGTTTTACCTGTTAATGAAAGACATTTACCTGAAAGGTATAAAGACACCAGGCTGCTTCGATTAACAATCAGTGATAATGAGTTAAATAACCTGGTATTATTCCTGCTGAATCAATTTGAACGGAACAGTGAGGGCCAGGTGATCCCCCTGGGGGAAGGTTTTTATCAAAACAGTCATTTTTTTGCAGGAAGAACAAAATATTATTTTCCGAAAAACTCAAATGTCTGGGCAGCAATGGCATTAAAAAGGGCAGGATTCAGATACAACCCGGTTTTCTATCAGACTACCGGGATGGTCCTCAACCGTGCTGAAGCGTATGGTGAGATCATTCATTCCAAAAATTAATCAGACCTCCTGAGGAAAGTCTTATGGAATTAAATATCTTAAAAGATATCGTCATAATTTTCGGACTCTCCACCCTGGTAAATCTTGTTTTTACCAGGATCAGGTTTCCGTCCATTATTGGATATCTTATTACCGGTATCATAGCGGGTCCGCATGCGCTGGCTCTTCTGCACTCCACCAGCCAGATTGAGCTAATGGCAGAGATCGGTATAATCCTCCTCCTGTTTTCAATAGGATTGGAATTTTCATTAAATCACCTGTTACGGATCCGGAAAATTGTATTTGCAGGAGGCTTATTGCAATTGATTATTACTTCATTGGTCACTATGCTGGTAGCCCGGTTATATCATTTATCCTGGAATACATCCTTTTTTATTGGGCTTATCACCGCATTGAGCAGCACTGCTGTTGTCCTCAAGATATTGCAGGACCGTTCAGAGATCACATCTAATTATGGCCGGACGGTGCTTGGTATTCTTATTTTTCAGGATATAGTACTGGTTCCAATATTATTGTTTACGCCACTAATAGCCGGAGAAGTGGTCGATATCAAAGCTGAGATACTCATCCTGACCGGAAAAACCATTTTCATCGTAGGACTGGTATATATTGGAAACCGATGGTTAATGCCCTGGTTACTTCACTTCATCGCACTTACCAAAAGCCAGGAACTATTCTTCATGAGTATTCTTTTAATTTGTCTGGCGGTAGCTTTATTTACTGCAAAACTGGGTATGTCACTCGCTTTCGGCGCTTTTCTGGCAGGACTTATGATATCAGAATCAGAATATAGCCATAATGCCTTCGGCAACATCATCCCTTTTAAAAATATTTTTACCAGCTTCTTCTTCGTTTCAATTGGCATGCTGCTTGACCTTAATTTTGTAATGGAAAATTACATACTCGTAATTTTTACTTCTCTTCTTTTAATCATCATAAAATCATTGATCGGAAGTTTTACAGCCTTTATTCTTGGCCATACCTTCAAAGGCACTATCCTCGTCGGCATTGCGCTAAGCCAGGTTGGCGAATTCTCGTTCATTGTGGCAGAACTGGGCCAGGCATACAGCATTATCCCATCATTTTATTTTCAGTTATTCCTTGCTGTCGCAGTCATTTCCATGGCCATTTCTCCACTTTCCATACAAGGCGCCGGAAAGCTGGCAGATCATCTGTTAAAATTGCCCCTTCCCGGTTATATTGTTGATGGATTATTCCCCTTGAAGCAGATCAAGATCCCTCAGTTAAGCAACCATCTTGTCCTGATTGGAAAAGACGCAAGGGCCCTGAATCTGTCCATCATGGCCAGGTATATGCATTTTCCCCACATCTCCATTGTTTTTGACCCTGCATCCGCTCGTGAAAGACAAAAAAAAGGTGATACTGTTCTTTATGGTGACGCCACCAATGAACCTATATTACTCAAAGCCCGTGTTGATGAAGCCGAAATGATCGTGATCTCAATCGGAGACCTGATTACGGCTATGGCAGTTACGGAGAAAGTCAGGAATATGAACAAACATGCCTTTATCCTCGTCAGGACAAAACAGGTATATGATATTGAAGAATTATACAAACTGGGTGCCAACCAGGTCATCCCCGAGGAATTTGAAACTGCTATTGCCCTTTTTGAACAGGTGTTGAAAAAATTCCTGATCCCCCGCAGGGATATCAGTGAAGTAATAGCTAAAATCAGAAAAGACAACTATGGCCTCTTCAGGGATGAGGAATCTAAATCCGGGCAGTCGATACTTAAGGAATTACCCAATATCGAGATCACGGCAATTCAAGTGATCGACGAGTCCCTCCTGGTGAACCGGTCAATCGAAGCGGTGCAATTCCGCAAGACGTATGGCGTTACCCTTCTGGCAATCAAGCGAGATGATTTGATTATAGAACACCCCGATCCTACTGAAACATTTAAAAGCGGTGATATTGCCTATATATTGGGAAAACCTGATCAGATCGCAAAGGCTGTCACTTTGTTATCAAGTCTTAAAAATCCAGATGTATAAGATTTTTTTTCTCAATTATCCAGTCTGAGAACGGTTAATGGCAACCGGTCGGCAAAGTCATTTATTCTGACCTCCCCTTTAAGTTCGTGTCGTGTACGTCGTATGATATCAATACAATCCCCGAAATGATCGTCCGGTAGCTTAATGGAAGTATTCTGCCAGTCGATTTCCGTGCAGCTTGTATTTTTATTATGCGGTATGGCTGCGATATGCAAGGGTACTATCACGATGATCCTTTCTGATGGTAATTTCCTCATAAAAGCAATAAAATTATTGCTATAGGTCCCGTTTATTTCCAGAGGAATATATTCACCAAGGCTAAATAATTTATGATAACGTTTCCTTTCATTCAGCAATAAATAAGTTAGCCACAATTTCAAATCATCTGATCTCAATTCTTTACCCAGCTTCTTCCAGTGGGCGGAAGGATCCCGCGTCTCTTCTTGAAGCATACTATGAAGTCTACTTTCCCGCAATCGATAATCAACAGGTTGCCTGTTATCCGGGTCGACAAGGCTCAGATCCCACAATTCTGTGCCCTGGTAAATATCCGGAATCCCCGGACAGGTCATTTTCAGGATCAGCTGAGTCAGAGAATTTTGAATTCCAGGCAGGATGACCAATGCAGTAAAATTCATAAAGGACGACAAGAATTCGCTTCCCGGATCCAGGATTCGATGAATGAAGTCAATTACCGTCTTCTCGTGATCCGTATCCGGATCATTCCATGCCGAATGCATTTTAGCTTCGCGTAATGCCTTGATGAAATAATCCTCAAGTCTTTCCATGAAACGCCGGTCAATATCACCATGCATCGGCCAGATACCTGCGAGTGTCTGGTATATTAAATATTCTTCATTATCAGATGGTACCATTAAATCCCCTTTCTTAACCTTTTTATCTGCATTCAGGGCTTTCCATTGATTCACATTCTTGATCCATTGGTCCGGCATATCACTGATAACATTCAAACGGGCTCGAACATCTTCACCCCTTTTTGTATCGTGGGTGCTGGTGCTGTTCATCGCCTGCGGCCAATGTTGTTGTCTGATAACCATGAGGCGATGAAATTCATCGACAGTTATTCCTTTAGCCCCCGGGGCATCCCCCACCTCATTATGTGCTATGAAACAGTTATAAAAATACATGGTAGTATCCTCAACACCCTTGGCCATAAGCGGGCCTGTGAACTGCATAAATCGCCTGAAAAACCTTAATACCGATTGAGCCCTTGCCGGGTGCGGATGGTGATCGTCAAGAAAGAGTTCCCTGAATATTCCAATTTGATCTGCAAGGGATGGATTCCTTTCAACTGCTTCATCAAGAACCATTATTAATATCCGTGCATTCTCCTCATCCGGGGGAAGTCTTTCACTGTAAAGCCGGTAGACCGGGAAAGCGATCAGCAATTCGGCCAGTGCGTCTTTTAATTTCTTAGAGCCGTCATCCTTCAGCCGGCTCCTTTGAATGAGTTCCAGCGAAAGAAGCTCCCGAAAAAGATTATCGAGCTCACCGGCCATCCTATCCATCAGAATTAACTTCTTTTTTTCATAAATTATATCTGATAAGCCCCTGGTGATACCTGTAAAGGATTTGTAAAATGACAACAATTGTTCATAGCTATCATTATTGGTGAGGAGGTTATTTACATAAGCAAGAAAATCATAGCCTGTCGTCCCCTGAACTTTCCATCTAACAGGAAGTTGCTCCCCGGATTCCAGAATTTTTTCAACGACGATGTATGAGTCCGTTCCTGCCAGTATCCTAAGTTGCTTTATGTATCCTTCCGGATCGTTCAACCCATCAATATGATCAATACGCAACCCTGTTATCAGGCCTTCAGATAATAATCTCTTTATATATGAATGGCTGATCTTAAAAACATTTTCATCTTCCATTCTCAAACATATGAGACCATTGACAGTAAAAAACCTCCTGTAATTAATAGCTGATTCGGATGTTTTCCAGTTGCACAGAGTATAATTCTGTTTTTCATGAAGCGCTGTCAATAGCGATCGATCATTATTAACCTGGTCGATAAGTCTGTCAATCCAATTTTTAACCGGTCCCGTCTGTTCATAAGAATATCCAATTTCGTTTTTAATAATATCCCAGGAAGGCATCAGGTGCCAGGAATCATTTCTTTCACCGGTGAACAATTTTTCCAGTTGATGGGGCCATCGAATTGATGCCTGCTTAACTAGAAATAAGAAACTCTTACTATTGACGGGATAAGTGTTGTTAAAATTTTTGAGATAAAACCACCCGTCTTTAAAAAAAAGATTGATTTCACCCTCATTTATTGCTTTATCAAAGGTTTTGCCCAGGAAAGGAACCATGATTTTGCCTATGTACTCCGGGTGATTCCAATCAATATCAAAATAATCCGCGAATGCCGACGACCTGCCTTTTTCAAGTACGTCCATAAGCCATTTATTCTGTTGGTCATACGCCATATGATTGGGTACAATATCCTGAATCCATCCCATATTTTTCCTTCCTGCTTCATGGGCCAGATCGATAAATGCTTTTTCTCCACCAAGTTCAGGATCTATAACCAATGGATCGACAACATCATATCCATGCATGCTACCGGCAAAAGATTTTAAAACAGGAGAAGCATAGATGGCACCAGTACCCAGTATATCAAGATATTCCAGGAATTCCCGGAGTTCTTCGAAGGGAAAAAAGGGGTTAAACTGTATCCTGTAAGTAGAAGAGTGAGGTAACATGATTAATGATCCGTTGAATAAACCAGAATAGAATGGCCCGGTGATAAAATTGTTTTTCCGGCTATTTCCCCAATTTTATCGTTGGGTAATGGGCCTCCCCAAGCTGAAGAAGCCGAATTAATTAGAAGTTTCATATCACGATCATGTCCTCTACGCAGCTCTAACTCAGTGGAGTTCTTATCGAAATTCAATATACCTGTCAGAAGGTGTTCATCAATTTTCCTGTACACCAAGAGTATGTTTTTATCTTCAATAACCTCTGTTTTCAGTCCATTCCTGTTCCGGCTACGAAGAACAGGATGTTGTTTTCTAAGCTGTATCCACTTTTTATAATACAGAAAAAGAGGGCTTTGGCCATTTTTATCCCCGTAATACCAGGATAGTTTCGACCTGTTAAAAGTATCATCGTCCTGTGCATCTGCAGGCTCTCCCGAACTGAAAAACTCCCTGAATTCATTCTTACGACCTTCCCGGACCATCCTAATCAAATCCGGGTCGCCATGACTGTTGAAATACAGAAAGGGATTTTTTTCCCCATATTCTTCCCCCATGAACAAAAGCGGTATAA
>CAZYDB010000009.1:21837-27473 GCA_964645995.1 uncultured Roseivirgaceae bacterium | reverse complement strand
ACATTTCCGGGTCAACCAGTGTAGCGAGACGGTCACCCGGCATTCTGTTGCCAACCTGGTCGTGGTTCTGAACAAATACTACAAATTGATTACCTGAGCGGTTTCCTGTTTTTGTTCCGAATACTTTCTTCCGGTGAGGCGAGTATTTTTCATCATATACAAAGGCCTGTTCAAAGGCCGCAGCAATAAGTTCCAGGTCACCGAAATCGGCATAATATTCCAGCCTTTCACCTGTTGCCTTCGCATGCAGGGCATGGTGAAACTCATCACACCATTGGGCATGCAGACCATAGCCTTTTTCAGATAGCGGATCAATATATTTAACATCATTTAGATCGCATTCACCGATCAGTAAATGATCAATCCCTGTTATTGTCTTTAGTTGTTCAACATACGTACTTAATTCTGCGAGGAAATGCCTTGGACCGAGATCTTTAATTGCATGAATGGCATCCAGCCGGAGCCCATCAATATTAAAATCCCTGAACCACATCAGTGCATTTTCAATATAATATTGCCTCACCGCATCACACCAGGCATCATCATAATTAACAGCATTGCCCCACGGGATCTTGTATTTATCAGTAAAATAAGGTCCAAAACAGGGTAAATAATTTCCTTCGGGACCATTGTGATTATACACGACATCCAGAATCACCGCTATATCTCTTTCGTGGCAAGCCTTTACCAGCTCCAACAACCCTATATATCCTCCGTAGGTGTTTTGAACGGCATATACAAATACGCCATCATAACCCCAGTTCCTGTTTCCGGGAAACTGTGATACCGGCATGATCTCGATTGCATTTACACCCAGTTCCAGCAAATAATCCAGTTGATCGATCACTCCCTCGAAAGTGCCTTTCCGCGTGAAAGTTCCGGTATGAAGTTCATAGATGATCAGGTTATCCTGGTTTATTCCTTTCCAATGATTTACCTTTTGACTAAATCTTCCGGGATCAACGGCTTCTGAAGGACCATGAACACCTGCTGGTTGTGATAGAGAAGCCGGATCAGGATACCTGTTTTTTCTGTTAATTCTGAAATAATAAAGGTCGCCAACTTTGATACTATCGGTTACCAAGGTCCAGTATCCTAATGGTCCTTTTTTCATCTCAAGCAATCTTTCCTCATTAACTTCAACTTCCAGCTTTTCAGCATTAGGTGCCCATACAGTCAGCTCAGCCTTGCCTGATGCATCAAATCGGCAACCTATTGAACGATGGTCGAGAGCAATAGCATGCATATCAATATCATTTCTTTAGTGTCCGGCACAGAATAACCACTGAACGGGAGGTCACATCGATTCTGGTTTGTGCTTCATACTGTTTCTTGCCTTCGTCCACAAAACCTTCTTCAACACTGGTATCAAGTATCTTCTGCCATTTACTCCCCCATTTCTTTTCCGGTATTATGAATTCAACAGATTCATAATGCCCGTTAAACATAAGATAGTAACTATGATCCACAATACGCTCTCCCTGCTCGTTTCTTGAATGAATACCTTCTCCATTCAAAAAGACACCAAGAGATTTGGCATAAGCCTCCGACCAATGCTCGTCCGACATCTCAGTCCCTTCCGGAAGAAACCAGGCAATATCGGTAATGTCCTTTCCTTTTATAGGAATCCCCTGAAACCATTTCCGGCGGTGAAAGGTAGGATGATCCCTGGTAAGCCTGATCAGCTGTTTTGTAAAAGTCAGTAATGTATCATCCATATTATCCCAATCGAGCCAGGAGATCTCATTATCCTGGCAATAGGCATTGTTATTACCTCTTTGCGTTCTTCCCGTCTCATCCCCAGCCAACAGCATAGGAACGCCCTGCGAGATAAATAAAGTAGTTAGAAAATTCCTTTTTTGCCTCCTCCTTAAGGAAAGTATTTCCGGATCATCAGTCGGTCCCTCGGCACCACAATTCCAACTTCGGTTAAACTCTTCGCCATCCTGATTTCCCTCTCCGTTATCCTCATTGTGCTTGTCATTATAAGAGACCAGGTCGTTGAGGGTAAAACCATCATGAGCAGTGATGAAATTAATGCTTGCCATTGGATTACGCCAGTTATCAAGATAAAGGTCAGAACTCCCGGTAATACGATTGGCAAACTCAGGGAGGGTATTATCCTCACCCCTCCAGAAATCACGAATACAATCCCGGTATTTGCCATTCCATTCGGCCCAGCCGGTAGGGAACTCCCCGACCTGATAGCCTCCCTCTCCAATATCCCAAGGTTCTGCTATCAGTTTCATCTGTGAAAGGACAGGATCCTGGTGAAGAACATCAAAAAAGGAACCGAGTTTATCAACATCGTGAAACTCCCGGGCTAATGCCGAGGCAAGGTCGAACCTGAAACCATCGACATGCATCTCTGTCGCCCAGTACCTTAAACTATCCATCAATAACCGCAGAACAGTGGGATGAATGGTATTCAACGTATTACCTGTACCTGTATAGTCCATATAGTACCTGGAGGAGTCCTGCACAAGCCTGTAATAGGATGCATTATCGATGCCTCTGAAGGATAGTGTCGGCCCCATATGGTTCCCTTCACCGGTATGGTTGTAGACCACATCAAGGATGACCTCGATGCCTGCACTATGCAGTGTTTTCACCATATTTTTGAACTCGTTCACATGATTAAAATCTGCGGGACTACTGGCATAACGTATATCCGGGGCAAAAAAACCTATTGTATTATATCCCCAGTAATTGGTAAGCCCTTTCTCATAAAGATGATTATCAGTGATAAATTGATGTACAGGCATTAATTCCACTGCATTGATGCCAAGTGATTTGAGGTATTGAATGGATGATGGATGGGCGATACCCGAATACGTACCTCTCTGTTCAGAAGGCATTTCGGAATTGAGCTGAGTAAAACCCTTGACATGCATCTCATAAATAACCGTCTGGTGAATGGGTATTTTTAAGTGCCTGTCACCTTCCCAGTTGAAAGCAGGATCAACAACCCTACATTTGGGAATATAAGCAGCGCTGTCCATATCATTAAATGAAAGATCCGCCTCCTCCTTATCAAACGCATACCCAAACAAAGACTCATGCCAGTTAATCGTACCACAAATGGCGCGTGCATAAGGATCGATCAATAACTTCTTCGAATTAAAGCGATGTCCTTCATTAGGCTCATAAGGTCCATGTACACGAAATCCATATAACTGTCCGGGTTTAAGTCCCGGAATATATACATGCCAGCTATGATGTGTCCTTTCCACAATCTTAATCCGGTGTTTTTCTGCCTTGTCATCCTTTTTGTCAAAAAGACACAACTCCACCCCTGTAGCATTTTCAGAGAATAAGGCAAAGTTCACGCCCTCGCCGTCAAAGGTTGCTCCCAGGGGGTAGGGGTTTCCGGGCCAGGCTGAAATTTTAGTCATTAATTCTACATTTAATTGGTAAAAACGAAAATATCGATAGTAAAGAATACAAAAGAATTTACTCAACACCAAAACTGGTCCTGAATATTGCGCTTCCGTAAAGATAATTATCAAGATGATTATTTATTCCCCCCAGGGAAATAGAAAAAAAAATACGATAAGTAAATGAATTCAACTGGCCTGACGACTGAACCGGCATCCACAACATTAGCCCTGTGTGAGGATAAGCTAGTAAATTGAATGATTGGATTGGCTTAACCAAAGCAGCTTATGGTATAGTATTCCGCCTAACTTGCATTTGGCAGTAATAATGGGGATCAATAATCCGGCACAAGGATAATTTTAATCTGATCGATACGGGGATTTCCCCGGTCGTACCAGATCATTTTCTGGCCATCATACTCGACCTGCCAAAAACTTTTCTGGCCGAAGCCAAGATCCATATCAAAAGAAAGCAACCCTGTGCTTTCATCCAGGCTATATCTTCCTTCCTTATGCCCATAGGGTTCGCCATAACTAACAAAGGTATTATCACTCCTGAATGTGATCCATCGGCTGGCATCGGGTATGTACTGATGCGTAACTTTTCTGCCACTCTGATATACTTCATTCATTTCCCATTTTCCAAGCAGGTTATGAATGGATATCTGGCAGAAACCATCAATTATAAATAGGGTCATCAAGAGGATTATAAAGCAGGCTCTCATCAAAACATTTCCTTAATTATAAAAATTTTTTCTTTAATTCATCTATTTCGGCGTCTTTTATCGGTATATGTTTCCCTAATTTAAGACTTTGGGTTAGCGACCTGGCACTGAATTCAGCCACTTCGAGCCTGTCAAAGGTTTCCAATAATGATTTGCCGGTTATAAGGATACAGTCATTTTCTATTAACACGATTGGAATATCCTTTGAGATGGCAGCAGATATCTCATCACCCCCTTCAAATTGGTTTCCATAACGGATCAACGGGATTTCCCGCAGCAGGATATAACTTTCAGGAATCGTTCGTGTATCAAAGGTTTGTGAAGTAACGGCATACGCTGTTGCAAAGGGTGATTGTGCAGAAATTATACAATCAATTTCCGGATGGTACTGATAGATCTTCTGATGAAGTAGTGAAGACCGGCTTGGTGTCTTTCCGCGCTCCCTTTTACCATCCTTGATTAATACGATGTTTTCCCTTTTCAGATAATAACGGTCAACACCGTAGGGTGTGATCAAAAAATCATTTCCCGCCAGCCTTACCGAAAAAGTACCATAGGTACTAATGATCAGTCGCTGGCGATAAGCTCTTTTTACAATGTTGCATATTTCGCCTCTCAGCCAAAGTTCCCTGGTGGTTGGTTCGGCATGAACATATTCAGGCAGATCCCGTTTTCTTTCTGAAAACAATCCTATCTGTTCATCAGTCAGCGTTTTTAAAGTGCCTAAAGAAGCCGCTTCAATTTGCGTACGCGCGCAGAATTCGAGCGTCTCAAATTTCTGAAATGCCATCGAAAGACTTTCCCCGCCTACTACCGTTCCGTGATTCTCCATTAAAACAACATCATAGCCTTCTTTAAAACTGGCAGCGATGCTGTCTCCAAGTTCCTTCGTTCCTGGTAATTTATACTTGGCGTAACCTACCGCCCCGCATACATGTTTTGCCTGCGGTATGATGTTGGTGTCAGGTGGTTTTCGTACGATGCTGAATGAAACCAGTGCATGCGGGTGGGCATGGATGATCGCTTTGACATCGGGTCTTGCCTTGTAAATAGCTATGTGAAAAGGGTATTCAGAACTAGGCTTGTGAATACCTTCAAAAGAGCCATCCGGAAGGATCCTGACAATATCGGAAGGTGTTAATGTACCCTTATCAACTGCCGAGGGCGTAATCCATATGCTTCCTTCATCATCAAGAATAGATAAATTTCCTCCTGAAGTAGTGGTCATCCCATAATCGTAAATACGCTGAATGGTTTTAACGATTTGTTCCCGCGGGTGGAGTATAGATAGGTTCATAAAAATTGTTGTTAAGATATAGTACAAAAATATCCATTTCATCGATCGAAGGCTTTCTTTTTAATAGATAATCTTTCCCAAATCTTTTAAAACAAATATTTCCACCAAGA
This sequence comes from uncultured Roseivirgaceae bacterium, assembly GCA_964645995.1. Lineage (GTDB taxonomy): Bacteria > Bacteroidota > Bacteroidia > Cytophagales > Cyclobacteriaceae > JAGTVG01. The sequence continues at coordinate 21,964 of CAZYDB010000009.1, read as the reverse complement.
CCCTTAACCATTACATTTAAAAAATTTTCAGGCCAGGAGGTTAGAGGTCGGAAGGTGGCAGGAATGAGGATTGAGGATGGAGGAATGAACCTCTCCAAAAGTTTACGTGGGCTTGGGTGTTGGAAGA
>CAZYDB010000009.1:9538-21737 GCA_964645995.1 uncultured Roseivirgaceae bacterium | reverse complement strand
TGGAAGACTTTTGGAGAGATGATAGGTTGAGGATGGAGGATGGAGGATGGAGGATAGAGGATGGAGGATGGAGGATGGAGGAATGAACCTCTCCAAAAGTTTACGTGGGCTTGGGTGTTGGAAGACTTTTGGAGAGATGATAGGTTGAGGATGGAGGATGGAGGATGGAGGATGGAGGATTGAGGATTGGAGGTTGAGAACCAGAGGTTCGAAATCCCGCTGGAAGCGGGAATGGGGAATGGAGCAGCGAGGCTAAAAGCCAGACCACGCAGTACGCATGACTGGAAGCCTCAGGGGAAAGGGGGATGAATGCCGAATTTTAGCCTCACTACTTAAGCGCAATTTTATTTTTTGCCGGCTGATATCATGTAAAACATCTTTTGTTTACTTTTGCGACGTAATTCCTGGTTATTAACTAATGCCATCATGATCCTGTTTTTTCAAGGCCCCAACGAAATTTATTATGTAGTTGACTCATCACAAGCTTTTTCAACTGCCGATGTCGAAAAACTGGAATGGCTCTTTAGCGGTGGCAAGTTGAAACAAGAAAAATTGCTTTCAGGCTTTTTTATTGGCCCGCGGAAAGAAATGGTCACTCCCTGGAGCACCAATGCTGTGGAGATCACGGAAAATATGGGAATTCAAGGCATCAGCCGTATTGAAAGCTTTATCAGGGTTGAAAATGACAAAACACATTTTGATCCCATGTTACAGGCCCTGTATCAGGACTTGAAACAGAATATATTTGTTATCAATCATCCCCCTGAACCGGTTCTTTATATCAACGACATCGCTGCCTACAATAAAAAGGAGGGATTGGCTCTCAGTGAAGAGGAAGTAGAATACCTTAACGAAGTAAGTTTAAAGATAGGAAGAGCGCTGACAGACAGTGAAGTATTCGGATTTTCCCAGGTAAATTCAGAACATTGCAGACATAAGATCTTTAACGGCACTTTTATAATCGATGGTGAGGAGCAGGCGGAATCCCTTTTCGAGATGATCAAAAAAACATCCAGAGAACAACCGGACAATCTGATCTCGGCCTATAAAGATAATGTGGCATTCATCAAAGGATCAATGATCGAGCAATTCGCTCCACACCGACAGGATATCCCGGATTTTTTTGAAACAAAAGAAATAGAGAGTGTCATATCCCTTAAAGCTGAAACCCATAATTTCCCAACAACTGTAGAACCCTTTAACGGTGCTTCCACCGGAACGGGGGGAGAGATCCGTGACAGGATGGCTGGCGGTAAAGGCAGCATCCCCATGGCGGGAACAGCCGTATATATGACGTCTTATTCACGGCTGGAATCCGGCAGATCATGGGAGAAGAATTACCCACAAAGAAAATGGCTTTATCAATCACCCGTTGATATCCTGATCAAAGCTTCCAATGGAGCGAGCGATTTTGGAAATAAGTTTGGCCAGCCCCTGATCTGTGGCAGCGTGCTCACCTTTGAACACCTGGAGAATGGCAGGCAGTTCGGGTATGACAAAGTAATAATGCTTGCCGGCGGTATTGGATATGGCAACAGCAATGACAGTCAGAAAGCTGACCCTCAAAAAGATGACCATGTTATTATGATGGGTGGTGATAACTATCGTATAGGCATGGGGGGCGGTGCCGTTTCTTCCGTAGCAACCGGAGAATATGCTAATTCCATCGAGTTGAATGCCGTACAACGGGCCAACCCGGAAATGCAGAAAAGAGTTTTCAATGCAATAAGGGCGCTTGCGGAATCTGATCAGAACCCTATCGTTGCAATCCACGATCATGGAGCCGGGGGGCACCTGAATTGTTTTTCAGAACTGGTCGAAAAAACGGGAGGAACCATTTATCTGGATCGTTTACCAGTGGGTGACCCTACCCTTTCAGCTAAAGAAATCATCGGTAATGAATCCCAGGAACGTATGGGAATGATCCTGAAGAAGAAGGATATTCAATTGCTCAGAAAAATCTCCGAACGGGAAAGAGCTCCTCTTTTCGATGTTGGGGAGGCTACCGGAGATGAGCAATTTACATTTAAAAATAACAATACAGGAGAAAAACCCATTGACTGGAAAATTGAATTTCTTTTTGGCAATCCACCCAAAACAATACTCAGAGATAAGAAGCTAAACATATCCTTCACGGATATCTCCTATAACCCGGATGATTTTGAAATTTATATTCAGCAATTACTGCAGATAGAAGCAGTGGCCTGTAAAGACTGGCTAACCAATAAGGTTGATCGTTCCGTAACCGGTAAAATAGCCCTTCAGCAAACCTGCGGCAGACTGCAATTACCCCTTAATAACCTTGGGGTAGTAGCTTCCGATTACCGGGGAAAAAAAGGCATTGCCACATCGATCGGGCATGCTCCTGTGGCAGGCCTCATCGATCCATCCAGTGGATCGCATCTGTCTATTGCGGAGGCTCTTACAAATCTTGTATGGGCACCCCTGACGGAAGGGCTTAAAGGGGTTTCTCTTAGCGCTAACTGGATGTGGCCTGCTAAAAATGAGGGTGAGGATGCCCGCCTTTATGAGGCTGTAAAGTCTGTCAGTGATTTTGCCATCAGCCTTGGCATTAATATACCCACCGGCAAGGATTCGCTTTCAATGACACAGAAATATCCTGAAGGTGATATCGTATATTCTCCTGGAACCGTAATAATCTCCGCGGTAGCTGAAGTTGCTGATGTGAAGAAAGTGATCACCCCTGACCTGGTACCTGTACATGACTCTTCAATTTATTATATTAATGCTTCCATGGGAAAATTTTCTCTGGCAGGCAGCAGCTTTGCCCAGATGACCAATCAATTGGGCGTAGAGGCACCAGTGATAAACCAACCCTCTTATTTTATTACGGTTTTTGAAACCATCCAGGACCTGATTCAAAAAGGACTCCTGCTGGCAGGTCATGATGTGGCTTCCGGCGGCCTCATCACATCCCTGCTGGAAATGACGTTCACTAACAATACTACGGCACTGGAAATTACGCTTGATGATATCGATGAACCGGATCTTTTCAGGATAATGTTTAGCGAGCAACCAGGACTTATCATTCAGGCCGACAGGGATGAAGAAGTTGAAAAAATATTGACAGGTGCTAACATAAAGTTTGCCAGGATCGGGAAAGTATGTGAAGGTATGGACATCACGATTACGCATAAACAATCACATTATAAACTTTCCAAGGAGAAGTACAGGGACCTCTGGTTCAAAACCTCATACCTCCTGGATCAACATCAGACCATAGGCAATCTCGCCCTTCAACGTTTCGATAATTATAAACTCAATGAAGTGAATTTTAAGTTTCCAACCGGCTTCAACGGCAGCCTTTCCGGATATGGCCTGGATTATGACCGACGAATAAGAACAGGAATAAAAGCAGCCATCATCCGCGAAAAGGGTGTGAATGGAGACAGGGAGATGGCCTATTCTATGCATCTGGCTGGGTTTGATGTGAAAGATGTGCATATGACAGACCTGATCACCGGCCGTGAAACCCTGGAAGATATTCATTATATTGTATTTGTCGGAGGCTTCAGCAATTCTGATGTACTCGGGTCTGCCAAAGGATGGGCGGGTGCTTTTCTTTATAATGAAAGAGCAAGGTATGCACTTGATAATTTTTATAAAAGGGAAAACACCCTCAGCCTTGGCGTATGTAACGGGTGCCAGTTAATGGTAGAACTGGGACTTATCTATCCCGGGATGGAAGAGCAACCGGTGATGATGCCAAATAACTCAGGTAAATTCGAATCCTCCTTTCTGTCCATCGATGTTCTGCCCAACCGTTCTGTAATGTTACATTCACTCGAAGGCACCACACTGGGTATCTGGGTGGCTCATGGTGAAGGCCGGTTTTGCTTAAAAAAGGGAGAGAACCAGTACCATATACCTGCCAAATTCACACGAAAGAATTATCCCGGAAATCCAAACGGATCGGATTATGATGCAGCCTGTATTGCTTCCTATGACGGTCGCCATCTGGCCATTATGCCTCATCTTGAAAGGGCAATTTTTCCCTGGCAGTGGGGATATTATCCCAATGAGCGAAAGGAAGATCAGATCACTCCCTGGCTGGAGGCTTTTGTTAATGCACGTAACTGGATTGAAAAAAAGAATTAACCACCAGAACCCATGGGTACAATTGTCTTTGGCAAAATATTGTCTAATAAATTATTGGCGGACTATTCACGCAGCAATAACCGGGACTGAAAGACAAAACTTATACACGAAATCCTGGTAATTTCTTCTTCAAGGCTGCTCTGTCATTTGAAAAAAGCGCCTGCAAATGATTGATTTAGCCTATAGTGTATCAATAGTAGAATGCAGCAATTGCAATTGGGCATTGGTGATTATATGGGTAATGGAATCCGGATCTGTCTGGTAATCGATGGCTTCGTTAGACCCTCCCTTAATGCCTAGAAGGTTAATGCTGTTATCATTGATCTTTACAATTCGGTCGACATAATTTGGGGTCCTGGAACGGATAAATTGCCTGTCAACAATAGTACCTTTCGGATCAATTTTTATGACATATATAGCAGAGTTTTCAGACTTTTGCTCAACCTGAAGAAATTCTCCTGATCCATTTTTAATAAATGTATAATTACCAATAACCAGGTAACCACCGTTAACGATAACAATACCTCTTACATCCCCCGTCAGTTGTATGTCCGTTTGCCAAACCTGTGATGCTTCCCTGTCAATACGAATGATATGCAATTTTTCCTCCGCTTTGATATCATTCTGAGACTTATTCCCTTTATAGGTTATTACAAAAGAATTAGACAAGTCATTATAAATGATATTTCTCGGGATGGCTGCAACCAACTGAAGTGTATCCACCATCTCTTCTCCCTTTTCATTGATTAACTTAAATGTGTTTACAATATGACCGGAGTTTCTTGCTATAGAAGAAATGAGGATGGCGCATCCTTCAGGAGTAATCTCCATGGCTCCGAAAAAATTATCAAATACCACCTCAACCGTTTCACTGGCATCATTTGCAGTCGGCTCCTCCCTGCCTTCATCAGCTTTCGTAATTGATTGACTGATGATTGAATCATACTTGAGTTGGTCAATAGTAAAAGTATTTAACCATAACACTTCATTGGCTTTATCAACACGACTTAAAAACACCTGAATAGGGTCATCCGCAGAACCCGGTCTTACTATTCCTCCGACATAAGCACTCGTATCGGGCGCCCAATCAATATGAGAAGTAAAATACTGTCCCGCTGGAATATTCATGGAATCAGGGAGATTATAATATAAAGCTATTTTATCTTTTTTGTCAGATGCGATCAATGTTGTGTCATCAGGATCTTTTATTTGTTCAATTAAGATATTCCGGATATGACTGGTATATTCATTTTTTTTCAGATCAGTGAATTGCTTTTCACCATCAAGGAAACTTCGTAAACCGGATGCTCCGTAATAATATTTTTCAATATAAGCGGCATGGCGGGCAATATTAGAAGGTGTATTTTTTACATCCACCGCTGTCAGAAGACTGTCTCCTTCAAGTAACAATTCAAACCTCTGGCTGAAATATGCCAGTAAAGTCTCGTCATTCGCTGTATTCACTGTGTCTTCGGTTAGCTGTATTTCATTCATGGCCCTGTACATAAGGTTTTGCTTGTTCTGCTTATATAACAACAGGGGCAATACCGGGGAATTATAATCATAATTCCTTAATTTAAGAATTAATTCTCGATCAATGGCATAAGGCTTAAGGCCCGGTTTACTATCATTGCCGGCTGATTTAAGAAACTCAATATTTTCATTTAGTTTTTGTTCATTCAATTCAATCTGTCTTCTCAAGGCGGCAATTTGATTTGAAACTGTCTCATTTACCTGATCAACCCAGCTGCTGTAATCCCAGAAAATTATTTTTTCGGAAAGAAAGTCATTTTGAGCAATCAGTCCATCCAGGCGGTAATGTTGAATAGTACTAATTTCGAATGTCTGCTTGTAATCCGTTATCGGGTAATTTTCTGCTGCTTTCAAATACGCCTTGAAGAAATACATACTTGAATCATAATCTGTTTTTAATTGGGCAAGCGAGCTTTTGAGCGAGGCATCATAAAGGAGGTATAATTCCTTGAGGCTGCCATAATTGTCATTAATTTCAGCATACTGTTTTACAGCCCTGTCATAAAATTTTACACTCTCTTTAAAATTTCCGTATATCACCGGAACATGTCTCATAAAATTATCAATTTCAATATAGGCTGAATCAATCTTCAATCGAATAGCAGAATATTCAACACTGGGTTTACCCCGGTCATTAAAGGTGGCAAAGTTGGTATAGAATTTATTTCCATTCCTCTTTATTTCTCTTTCATCGATCAGCAAACGGGCTTTTAAAAACCGCATCTTAGCCTCCTCCGCATTTTTCATAGCCGGACGAAATTTTAATATCGGGTGGTAACGCTTGAATCTTTCTTCATAAATCACGGCAAGCTGAAAATTAGCACTGGGATGATCTGGTTCATAAAAAAGGAATTCCTTCAGATAGGGGACAGCCTCACGATAGTTCTTTGATTCAATATACGGATATATATCCTTATATTTCATGCTTTGACTGAAAGTATTAACTACCAGGAAAGAGAATATAACAGAGATAAGAAGTTTCTTCATTTTCAGGTTAATTTAACACTTCAAGCACTTTTAACTCGACTCTCCGGTTTTTCGCCCTGTTATCTTCGCTGGTATTATTGGTAATTGGCCTTGATTCACCATAACCTACCGCAACAAAGCGATTTTCCGGAATACTTTTTGAGATGAGATGATCAACGACACTTTGAGCACGTTTCTCAGACAAGGCCAGGTTATAACCTTCAGACCCTACATCATCGGTATGAGCGGAGATCTCAACCTTCATCGTCGGGTTTTTCAACATCACATCCACGACACGTGACAACTCCTCATAGGATACTGCGGATAACTGGGCGGAATTGGATTCAAATAAAATATCATTCAGATTCAGAGAAGTATTTACAATAATGGGCGTTAATTTTATCTCCAGGTTATTGCCCCAGACGGCTACGACATCTCTATCGTCTACTGTTTTTATTCCATCAGATGTAACATCGATCGTTGTTGAGGCAAAGAAATAACCTTTATCACTGGTAGCTTCGATCGCATACCTGTCGCCCAACCGTAAGGAAATCATCTCATTCGAATTGACTTCGATCACCTCATCCCTGTTTTGGTTTTTAATAATTATTCTCCCGCGGACACTGCCATTTGTATTAACATCTGTTACATTGATAGGTATATCAACCTTCTGGGGGGTTAGCTGAATATCCTTTTCAAAATCTCTGTAGAATACTTTGCCAGTAAGGTCAAATGAAAAAGATTCACCACTAAAATGTTCTAATCCGATATTAATAAAATAATGTCCGCCGGCTGGTATAGTCACAACTTTAAACCCCTTTGAAATATCATTCATTTCACTCTTCAATAAGGTAGAATCCGGCATCTGAAAAATACTGATTTCCGCTGGTAACGCTTCATATAACTCCTGATCAAATATATTTAACTTCAGCCGAATGTCAGAAAACAAGGCAACATCCTGAGATATCTCATCATAAGCATTCATCGAAACAAGATCATATGAATACAATCCTGTTGTATAGCCATCCTTTATAAATTCGATATTATAGGTATTACCTGCTGCCATCACAATGCTGTATCGACCATCCTGGGGATTGTTTTCTATGGTAAACAATCTCTCTGAAGTCTGTGCATCAGAGGCTACTATTTCAGCGCCAATACCCGCTTTATTCTCACCATCGATTACCGAACCCTGCATGATCACATTTTTAAACTGCCTTAATTCTTCAGGTATCACTACCGAGTAAATATCATCCCGGGTAAAAAAATACATCCGGTCCCCTTCCGCTGAAATACAGGCAAACTGATCAGCATCTGGAGTGTTCACATAGTCCAGGGCTACCGGCATAGACCATTCCTCGTCTTCATTCACCTGCGATTGAAAGAGGTCAAAACTTCCCCTGACCTCACCAGGTCGGTAAGAAGAAAAGATCAATGTGCGGTTGTCAGCCATAATCCTGGGTGCCTTATCACATAGGTAATTGACCGGATACGGCAAGGCAACAGGCTCCTGCCACTGACCATTCCTGTCCTTATACGAAACATAAATGGCATAACAGGTCTCATTAAAATCCTTGTCTTTCTCAAAAGGATCTTCGGCACGCATACGCGTAAAATATAATGCTTTACCATCTGAACTAACGGAGGGGAAACCCTCGTAGGAGGAAGTATTGATCGGTGAACCAATATTTACCGGTTCGCCCCAACCATCGGATTCTCGTTCACAATAATAAATGTCTTCACTGCCATAGCCCCCGTCAAAAGAAGCAAATAGATACAGTGTATTCCCGTCATAACTTATGCTTGGCCCACCAATTAGATCGGTAGAATCACCATGATTATTTACCTTTTCAAGAGGTATGGGTTCCGACCAGCTTCCATCGTCTGTCAATTTTGATTCGAATAATTGCCAGTGCCCGTTGCGGTCACTTTCGATGATCATTGTCTTGCCATCTGCACTGATCGAGGGAGCGTATTCAGTATACTCGCTTGAATTAAGATGGCCGGCCACAATTTGCTTATTCCCCTGATTGTAATCAGCCATGTCATTATCATCCTGCGCCAGGAGACTGAAAGGTATGATTAATATCAGAAAAGTCAGGCTGAATGTTTTTTCATAGGACGCAAGAACCATATGGGCAGTGTTTTTTAAATTGCTCCGGCAATAAATGTACAATGAAAAATATCAAATTTCAAATGAATCTGATGATCTCTGGCGGATCCGCCTCCTACTTCAACTTCAAATGCCTATGATCACAAAAGCTCCCCAGTAATAAGGCTCGGGATATTCTTCCTTGATTTCCCTCTGGGCCTGGTAGAAGGCTTCTGTTTTATCCATTTCTTCCAGCCAGTGTTTATAAAACCGTGTCATCAGTTGTTGGGTGACTACATCATCCACCTTCCATAAGCTCATAACAAGATTTTTTGCACCGGCAATAATAAATGCCCTTTGCAAACCATAAACTCCCTCACCATTCTTTATTTCACCCAAACCCGTCTCGCATGCTGACAATACCACTAATTCCGTGTTATCAAGATTAAGATTCATGGCTTCGTAGGCGGTAAGGATCCCGTCTTCCCCCGCGATATCCACCGTTAATCCAAGTGACTTTTTCCGTAGTGCGGCCTCTGCGCCGGCGAAGATCAGTCCTGACCGTAGAAGGGGGTTTCGTCCGGCCTGCTGATAAGCCAATTCCAGATCAGCGTTTTGGAGCCTGTTAATCTCCACATCATCCAGAAAGAAACCATGGGTTGCGAGGTGCAGGACTTTCGGGCTTGCAGACATCTTTACATTCTCCTCCAGAGCATCTTTCCCTGTCAGGGAAAAGGTACGCCAATGGGCATCTCCGAGAATCCGTTCCAGCTTTTCCACCTCCACCTTCGTTCCCGGAAGTGCCTCAATGCCATTTCTGAAAATCGTTCCGTCCACATTCTCCGGTGTATTTGATGAAGATGCTAATGAATTGTACTGATCCAATTGATAATCAGGATATCCTACCAATGCGGCTTTGTTTTCTTTATTGGCATTAGAATTCAGTTCACCCGTGACAAGGACCAGTTCACTGATATTACCGAGTATTTTAATGGTCGCACGATCAACAAGAAACTGATCGGAAGGCTTATCCCATAGGGTATTCAAATTTAATTTATTATATATCCCGTCGGGTGATAAATATATGACTGACCGGTCAGCAATAACCGAAAGGAATGGTTCCCAATACACTTTATAAGAAATTTCATTAGGTACAATGAACCGGATAGTATTGATATATCTTTTATATTCTCTTCCTTCCAGGTCTCTCCCGTTCCTCAAAATGACAAGTTCCGGATAGTTCCTGGTATCGTTTCTGATGATCAGGCCGGCATAAATGACGGAGTCATTTTTCAGGTTTTTTCTTACGCGGATCATTTCAATGGCCACTTCATTATCATCGAGCCTGTCCTTTACATCCCGCCAGCTAACATCCCGCTTATCATACATTTTGGCGAATAATTCGGACCGTTCCGATAATTCTTTTTCGAGTGCATTAGCCCGGATCTCCATCTGCCTGATATCGATATTTAGTTTTTCCTGATCAAGCCGGGAAAGGGCATAATATCTTACCAGCAATTCTTTTTGATCTGTCCATCGGTTATAAAGGGCGACCAGATCAGTATCTCCCGACCGAAGTATGCGATTCCGGATCTTTGTCGAACTATTCAATAATATCGCCTTGTTATTTAACTGAAAATCGTATAATTCAGATAATATCTCCGGCATATTTCCGGCATATTCAATGGCAAAATCTTTATAATCCTCAAAAACAGGTCTGATCTTATTATAAAATGCCGCCTTTTCTTTTTCACTGAGCATGGGAAAAACATCCCTTATCTGTTGCTGATAATTATTGATCACTTCCCTGTATAAAGGGAGCGCCTTTCTATCATTACCCATCGACTGATGGAGAACTGCCAGGCCATACAAAGAATACGCATAATCCGGATGATTAGCGCCTAATGTCGCCCTGCGTATTTCGATGGCCTCTTCGAATAATGGCAATGCCTGCTCATATTCTTCCATTTCCTGATATAATACAGCCAGATTATATAATTTATGGGCATATGAAGGATGATTAACGCCATAGGTTTTCTTGTCGATTGCCATAGCTTTCATAAAAAGTGGTTCTGCTTTACCAGGAATTTCCATCCGTTGATAGAGACTGGCAAGATTCTGTAACGACACGGCATAAGCCGGATGTTCGGTACCATAGATCAAACTATCAATTTGCAGGGCTTCTGTTAAAAGAGGCTCGGCCGACCTGTAATCACCTTCTAACTGATAAAGAGCCGACAGGTTCTGCAATACAGTAGCAAACTGGGGAGAAGTGTGGTCGGCAGAATGTATGATCTTCAAATAGATGTCCTTTGCTAATTCCCTGTTTCCCAGAAGCTGATAATACACACCCATTGAATTTAAACAATTCAGATATTCGGGATGACGCTCACCATAGACTTTCCTTAAGATGTCTATAGATCTTCTGTAAAGTGGTTCAGCCTCAGAATAATTGCCGGAAGCCTGTCTTACCCTGGCCAGATCGAAAAGATTATCAGCCACCCGGGAACCTTCCGGTCCGAAAAGACCGGCATTTATTTTCATCGCCCTGTTAATCAGAGAATCCGAGAGATTAAATTTTCTCAATTCAAGATATAATCTTCCAAGATTTTCAAGGACAGAAGAAGATACTTCAGTATTACTATCCCCAACAATATCCCAGGCCTGTATATAAAGTGTTTCAGCTTGATCGTAATTGCCGCTTACGCGATAATAAGAAGCCAGATCCGATAGGACACTGGCATAAGTGGTGGATTGTTTTCCTTCAAATTCAGCCCGTAAAGCAAGAGATCCCTCGAGTAATTTTTTACCCTCACCATGGCGTCCCATTCGTAAATAAAGCGTCGATAATCGCTGAAGACTCTTCGCATAGATCCTTCGATCTATCTCGGGTAACTCCTCGCTTAAAGCAATAGCCTCTTTAAATCGCAGTTCAGCATCAGCATAATAACCCATTGCCGTATAAATCATACCCATCGTATTTAAAACCGAAACATATCCTTCATTTTTAGTTCCGGTCTCCCGTTCAAATAATTCCCGGGCCTGCATAGCATACTGTTCTGCCTGTCCCATAATGCCCTTCTCATAGTTCCATAGCGATAGATTATGGTATAAACCTGCCCGGCTTGAGGCCGAAAGTTTCGTTTTATGTTCAAGGGCCTTGTTGTAATATTCTTCAGCTTTATCAAGCTGTTTGTTATTAAAGTATCCGGAACCCCTGTTGATCAGGCTTATAACACCAGATTCATCCATCTCCTCCGAAGGCAAATCGGTTGAATAGGTATTAATAATACTGTCAGAAGCGGTCAGATCACCCTCCTCCTGATAAAGCTGACTTAATTCATTTACAAGAGCAGCGAATTCAGTATCCGCTGTCAACCCGGCATCCCTGTATAAGGTAATTGCCTTGCTGTAATCCTTTGCTGCTCCCGGTTTGTCCAATAACTGCAGTTTGGCACGTGCCATACCGGCTAAAGCCCGGCCATACAG
>CAZYDB010000009.1:2730-9528 GCA_964645995.1 uncultured Roseivirgaceae bacterium | reverse complement strand
GGATGGATGATAGTAAGGTGAAAGATTCCAGCGCTTCAGCAGGTTTGTTTTCATTAAGATAAAGATTGGCCAGATCATTAAGTACCTGGATATAATAAGCACCGCCTTCCGGAAGGTCAGCAAAATATTCCAGGGAACGATCAAAAAAGTTGATCGCCGTACCGGCAGTTCCCATCGTATAATACAGGTATCCGATATTCATGATGGTCTCCGCGTATTCAAAACTGTTTTCTCCATAGTTCACCAGGTAAATATCCGCTACCTCTTTGAAATAATCCATAGCGCTTTCATATTCTCCCGTTCCCTGTTGATTAAATGCCATGGTCTTCAGAGTAGAGGCGAACTCAGGGCTTGTTGTAGAAAGAAATGAAGATAATATCTTTATCTCCTGATTACCATAGGCTATACCCTGTTGATATAAGCCGGTATGATAGGCTGATGAAGATAAGAGTTTTAAGGTGTAACCATAGGCCCTGCTATCAATACCATATTCCGATTCGGCCGACAATAGGCAGGCAGATCCGCCCTCCACAACTTCTTCATAGGCACCGTTCTGGTATAGATCAAGCAGATGGTCATATTTTTCCTGCCATTCCTGTGCCAGGGACTGGGTTATTGTTAGAGCATAAAAGAGCGAGCAAAGAATCAATCTCAGCATCATCATAACATTAAAACATGATTAGTGATTCTCTTTCAATATAGCCCGTATTTTTTAATATCTTTGAATTATACCTGTTATTTTTTTGGAACCTGTATTAAGTTATACCTGAAGAACTTAAATGCCTGACAATGAAACTAAAAGCACCCTTGATACTTGCCTCCCATTCCCCCCGCAGACAACAGTTGATGCGCGAATTAGGACTGGAATTTACCATTGAGATCTCAAATGCTGATGAATCCTTTCCTGCGGAAATTGCAATTCCTGAAGTACCGACTTATCTGGCAAGAAAAAAGGCCCTTCCATTCAAGGAAAAGCTGCAGAATGAAATCGTTATTACCGCTGACACGATCGTCGCCAGCAATAACAGGATCCTGGACAAGCCCCGGAATAAAGATGATGCCAGAAAGATACTGGGAACTCTTTCCGGAAAATCACATTTTGCATACACCGGTGTATGTCTTCTCTATCATAAAAAATGCCATGTGGTAATGGACCGCACCGAAGTGATCTTCAAAAAGCTTTCAGCAGGTGAAATCGACTATTATATCCAACATTATATGCCACTCGATAAAGCCGGCGCTTACGGCATACAGGAGTGGATTGGCATGATCGGTATTGAAAAGATCATCGGCTCATACTTTAATGTAGTCGGATTGCCGGTAAATAAAGTATACGGGTTACTTCAAAAACTTAACTTAATCGAATGGTAAACCCATAAGTTGCTATTGCAAAGATCATTTACTTTAACCCGAAAAATTCATTAACCCGGATTATTCAATCGAACATAGGTAATTAACCCCGTTGCGTAACTACCCGATAATAAATATTTTAAATAGCCAAGGCGGTATATTTTGAGAATAGTTGATGTATAATCGGGGTTAATAATTAACTGGTTTTCAATAATCCTCATTAGTAATTTTTATACGTATACCATACATTTTCAGAGAATTATATTTTCATTTTATTCTTGTAAAGAAATTGGAATAAAATTTTTCGGGTTCATAGGTAAATTTCAATATTGACAGACTGCCGGTGATGAACGGAGCCTCAAGAGTAGGCTCAAGAATTGATAAATCTGGTAACCGTATTCGAAATATTCTCAACAGAAAGATCATAAGCGCAGCGAAAATGCTTTTCAGGACATTTTTTCCTGCCATGGATTCCGCAGGGGCGGCAGTACAATTCCTCCTTCAACTCAATGATCTCAGATTTTTCAGAAAGGGGTCCGTAGCCAAAGGAAGGCAAGGTAGAACAGTAGATGCTACAAACAGGTGCATTCATGGCAGACGCGATATGCATGGGAGCAGAATCATTAACCACATTTACTTTAGCCTTCGAGAACAAAGCGGCAGTTTCCAAAAAATTTAATTTCCCTGCCAGGTTAATCACTTTTTCATTGACGGCATCATGTCTGATCTTTTCACATAAGGCAACATCCTCAGATCCGCCTACCAGATAAATGGTGGCTTCCCGGGGAATTCTTTGTATAATTTCAACCCATCGGTCATTTGGATACTGCTTGGTATACCATACAGAGGCGGGTGCCATGCAAATAAATGGCAGAGATAAATAACCTCTGATATTTTCCCAATGACTGGCGGCCGGATATAACCGTGGATACCCGGGTTTATCATCCGTAAACCACGCGATCAGTTGATGATTTCTCTCTATCTCATGTTCTTCCCTGAAAACATGTTTGATCTTTTTTGAAAACAGGAAAGCAAGTGGGTTTTTATCGAAACCAATGGTGATGATACCATCTGAAAGTACAGTTATCAATCCGGCAGTGAAATAACGCTGGATGTTGGCGACCAGGTCATATTTATTTTTTTTGATCCTGACCAGTAATTTGAGAAGATTTAGATATTTCGCCTTGCGCTTATCAAAGATTATTACTTCATAAATGAAGGGGTGGCTTTCGAACAATGATTCATTCCCTTTTCTGACCAATAAATCGATCTTGGTTTCCGGAAAATGTTGATGAATCTTTTCAACCACACCGGTAGCGAGAACTGCATCTCCCAGAAATGCAGTTTGGATCACCAGTACTCTAGCCAGGGGGTTGGCAGCCATAGTGGCTAAAGCTAATCAAATTTAATTATTATTGAAACGAGACGGCTCTGTATAATGTGATTTACTCATCACCGGCAGTTGTATTATTCTTGTTTTTACTATTCTCTTCTGAAGGCTTAATACTTTCGCCGCCTTCCAGCCGCTTGGATACTACCACAAAAGGACCAACCACGACTTGCTGACCTTTCTCCAGACCCTCCAGTATTTCAATATTGGTGTAGTCACTAATACCGGTCTTAACCTTTACTTTTTTGGCAATTCCGTTGTCATTGACAAAAACAACTTCTTCATCTTCCGCTACCACACCGGCTTGCGGAGCCTCGTCCACCGCCTGATCATCTTCGGATACTTCCTCCCCATCCTCACTGTCTTTATCCTTTCCATCGGAAGGCTTCCTTGTGGTTACGGCTGCCAGGGGAACCGAAAGAACATCATCCTTGATCTCAGTGATGATATCAACCGAAGCTGTCATGCCCGGACGAAAGGGATATTGAACGCCTTGTTTCTGCAAATCACGGTACGATTCGTTGAGGATTTGAATTTTTACCTCAAATTCAGTAACAGCATCAGGTGTTGCTTTATCATTCGCCGTATTGGCAATGGAGGTGACTATACCTTCGAATTTTTTACCTGAATAGGAATACGAATCCACATCAATGACCGCTGTATCACCCTCCGAAACCCTGATGATATCATTTTCATTTACGTCAACCCTGACTTCCATAAGGTTAAGGTCGGCAATGCGCATCAACTCGGTACCGGTCATCATCTCAGTACCAACCACACGCTCACCTTTTTCAACGTCAAGTTTGGAGATCGTACCGTTCATGGGTGCGTAGATCGTCGTCCTGCGCAGATTTTCCGTCGCTTCTTTTAGATTGGCTTCAGCACTTTCCACATTATATCGTGCGGCCAGCACATTCTGTTCGGCAGATTCCACATCATTTTTGGCGACTTTGTAATTGGCCTCTGCCAATTGATAATCAGCTTCCGAGATCACATTCTCCTCTTTTAATTGCTGACTTCTTTCAAATTCATAGGTAGCCCTGTCAAACTGGGCATTCGACCTCGCCAACCGGGCCCGTGCATCAGCAAGGTTGGCCTTCATTTGGTTCAGGTTAGCCTGGGCACGCTGGACATTGGAGATGTAATTGTCAGGCCGTAATTTGAGCAGTTCCATACCCAGTTTTACCGAATCACCCTCCTCGACATACAATTCAATGATCTCACCGGATACATCAGGGCTGAGCATCACCTCGGTAACAGGCTTAACAGTACCCGAGGCACTTACTTTTTCAACAATGGTGTTTTTACGCACGTCAGCAAGTTCGACCTCGATTTCTTTCTGTTTCCCGATCCAGCCTGCCTTTTTACCGATTGCCGCAAAAACAATTAATAGAACAGCAACGCCGATCAGAATATAAAGTAGTTTGTTGGATTTTTTCTTTGCCATCAGTTATCAAGTGATAAAGGTTTACCTAAATAAAAATCAAGTACTTTTATTGTGAAAATATAATTGAATTTGGCTCTAAGAAGGTCTGATCGTGCCCTGAACAGATTATTACTGGCTACCTGGTAATCATAATTATTAATGGCACCCAGATCAAAACTCTTTCTTGCTGCGCGAAAAGCCTCTTCTAATGAGGCCACCTGCTTAACAGAGGCATTATACGTCTTGGAAGCAGCGGTCGCATCACTGTATGCCAGTTCTATCGTCTGCCGTAGGTTCTGCCTTGTTTCCTGTGCAAAAGTAGAAGCTCTTTCAGCCTGGATCTTCGCCCGTTGGTAATTAGCTCTCGAAGTCAACCCGTTAAATATCGGTATTGCAAGCGATACACCGAGGGAATAACTCCAGTTATCCTGAAGCTGATCTGAAAATGGGTACCCGTCAACTAATTCGCCATTAGGTATCTCCTGATCACTGAAAACAGGTATCTCTGCACTTCCATCCAGAGGGTTTACCACGTATCCAATCTGCACAGGAATAGTCGTTGAGCCGCCACTGGGATCAGCAACAAACCGCTGACGGTCAGCCGCAGAAGAATAATTGGTAAAAAGGTCTGCATTGGCGGATAATTGTGGATCAAGTCCCCCCCGGGCAATCTTTACCCCTAATTCGGAACTTTCAACGAACAGATCCGCACTTTTTACTTCGGGCATAACCGCTTCAGCAGACTGGTACACTGCCTCAGAAGAGCCCTCAATAGGAGCTATTTCTTCAAATTCAATTTGAGGTACATCAATTTCGAATGATTCAGATGCCGGAATCAGCAGCAACTGCTTTAACCTTAACCTCGAGAGTCTTACATCATTTTCGGAGTTGATCACCTGCACCCCATTGCTTTCGACCTGGGCAATAAGATCGAGCTCATTGCTGTAAGGCAAAGCGCCTACCTGTACCTGCTTGCGTATAGTCTCGAGCTGTGTCTGTGTGGTTTCCAGTTGTAACCTGGCGTTTTCAAGTAATTCAATATTGAGGATTACATTGAGAAAAGCCGTGGTAACGTTTAGCATGACATCATTCCTGGCCGCTTCAAGATCATAAGAACTGGTCTGGTAATCTACCTGGTTTTGCCTGACAGTATTCCGGATCCTTGATCCCCCGTAAAGGGTTACACCTGAATTGGCCTGAACACCCAGTGACTGGATCCGCTGGGTGCTGAACAGGTTCGAGGTCGGGTCAATAGAACGCCCCCAGCGATTAGAATAACCTGTTCCCAGATTCAGGTTCGGATACCTGTCAGCTTTGGATTGATATAATTGAATTTCACTGTCTCTGACATCTAATTCACCTCTCTGAATGGCCAGGTTATTATCTAAAGCATGTTCAATACATTCCTCTAAGGTCCAAATATGATCGCCATCCCCCTGTGAGAATGATGAGCCCGTAAAAACCATGATTATAAATAATAATAGAAGGACTTTTCGCATACCTGTATTTATCAATGTATTCAGAATAAAAAGTATTTTTACTATTGATTACAAGAATACGGATAATTTTGTAGCATTGACATCAATACTTTATAAGTGGTAAAATGTTTACATGAAAGCCATTTTTGACCATAAGATCATTGATATCCTCTCCTTTGGCTTACCGCTTACCGATCGTGGTTTTGAATACGGAGACGGGATTTTTGAGACTATGCTCGCCCGGGCGGGCGAGGTAAATTTGCTGAAATACCATTGGGAAAGGATCACTGAAGGCGCCCGGGCCCTATCCTTTAGGTTACCTGAAAATTTTACCCTGGATTATCTCAGAAAATCTGTCAGATTCCTGGTCAATGAGAACAAATCAGAAGAGTCCGCCAGGATCAAGCTGATGATCTGGCGAAAAAGCGGGGGCCGATATGAACCAACCTCTGAACAAACTCATTTCATGCTCAGAACAGCCGGTGCAGCCAGGCCGGATTATAAAACTTTTGAGAACGTAGGCGTATGTGAGTCAATAAGAAATCATTATTCGAAATGGTCATTCCTGAAATCGATGAGCGCACTGCCCTATACAATGGCCAGCCTCGAAAAAAAGGAAAAACTGGCAGATGACCTTCTTATCCTTGACCAGGATGAGAATGTTTCAGAAATGCTTTATTCAAATGTGTTTTGGATTAAAAATCGTAAAATATTTACACCTGCACTTGAAACAGGATGCGTCAGGGGTGTTATGAGGTCCTTCCTGATTGACAAACTGGCCTCCCAAAAAGCCCATGTTCAGGAAGTACGATCGGATCTGCCGACAATGCTTGATGCAGATCATGTATTTGCCTCGAATGCTACCGGTTTGATTTCGGTAACCCGGATTTTGAAAAATAGCTTCCCGGAATATCCGGCACTGAACGGCCTTCTACCCTAAATTGCCACCCTGGCCTTGATATGGGGATAAGGGTCGTAGTTCTCTAGTGTAAAATCTTCATATCTGAAGCCGAACAGGTCCTTTACGGCAGGATTGATTCGCATCACCGGAAGGGGTTTCGGTTCCCTGGATAGTTGTAACTCCGTCTGCTCAAGATGGTTAAGATATAAATGTGCATCACCAAAGGTATGAATAAAATCTCCTGGTTTAAGAT
>CAZYDB010000009.1:0-2720 GCA_964645995.1 uncultured Roseivirgaceae bacterium | reverse complement strand
TTAAGATCACATACCTGCGCCATCATCAATGTCAGCAGGCTATATGATGCAATATTAAAAGGCACTCCTAGAAATACGTCTGCACTTCGCTGGTAAAGCTGACAGGACAAACGGTCATTGGCTACATAAAATTGAAAAAAAGCATGACAGGGTGGCAATGCCATATTTTCTATATCAGCCACATTCCATGCGCTTACTATAATTCGGCGGCTGTCCGGATTATTTTTAATCAGGTCGACAGCTTTTGAGATCTGATCAATTGAGCTCCTTCCGTCAGGTACCGACCAACTACGCCACTGGTGACCGTAAACAGGTCCTAAATCGCCCTTTTCATCAGCCCATTCATCCCAGATAGAAACGCCGTTGTCTTTTAAATAACGTATATTGGTATTGCCCTGGAGGAACCAAAGCAACTCATATATTATGGATCTTAAATGTAATTTTTTTGTAGTTATTACCGGAAATCCCTCCGATAAGTCAAAACGCATCTGATAGCCGAACACCGAGATCGTTCCTGTACCGGTTCTGTCATTTTTTTTTATCCCATGGGAAAGAATATGCCGCATCAGATCATGGTATTGCTTCATGGATCAATTTTTATTTTTTAACAAAATTAAGATGTTTTCATCTAATTCTAATGGGAAATCTCCACATATCACCTGAGCCGACTAAAAAGTCCTCATGAATATTTGTACATTTATTGCTGTTTAAAATTACATGAACCGAAAATTCAGATTTACAGGCCGTTCGAAATTTCTCCTGATTACGGGATTTATCATATCCCTTTTTATCTTGTTCCGGTATTTCAGTCATCCTCCGGTAAAAGTGCTTGAAAAAATCAATGGGGTTAACCTGGTGGGGATGCCTTATGAAATAAACCAGGAAGATCTAAGGCCGCTGCAGGTCAACCATGTCGAGTGGGTAGCACTGATCCCGTATGCCTTCTCAGCTAAAAGCCGCCCTGAAATCCATTTTAATAGGGAAAGACAATGGTTTGGAGAAAAAAGAGCAGGTATTATACAGTTGGCAACACATGCCAGGTCACTTAGTTTAAGCATAATGATCAAACCACACCTGTGGGTAATGGGTGATGGCTGGCCTGGAGATTTTGAGATGTCCACGGATGAGCAATGGTTAACATGGGAAAGTTCTTATGAGGAATATGTGCTTTCGTATGCAGCGCTGGCAGATTCACTTCATGCAGAGATCTATTGTTTAGGTACAGAAATCCGTCATTCAGTTGTTCAAAGACCACAATTCTGGAAAAACCTCATAAAGAAAGTTCGCAGGATATACAAAGGCAAGATCACCTATGCGGCAAACTGGGACAACTATCACAAGATATCATTCTGGGACAAGCTGGATTACATTGGCATTGATGCCTATTTCCCCTTATCAGATGAGAAGCAACCCAAAGTGACCACACTTAAAGCCGGCTGGGATCCAATTAAAATAAAACTACAGGAATTTTCATTAAAAAAAGGCAAACCTGTTCTTTTTACAGAATATGGATATCAAAGCATAGACTATGCCACCCACGGTCATTGGAATATTAATGAAGATACCCTTCAGGCAAACATGGCTAACCAGGTTAATGCATATACCGCCCTATATGAATCCCTCTGGCAGGAAGACTGGATGGCCGGAGGATTTTTGTGGAAATGGTTTCCCGGAGATACTGACCGGGGAGGCAAAACTGACAAAAACTACACACCGCAAAATAAACCCACCCGGGAGATCATTAAAAAATGGTATGGTAAAAATTCCGGCATGCCTCTGCGGAACTGATACAAATTGACCTTCCTAATAATTAACTGTTAAATAAAGTATCTGCCCCCGAGGAATTAAAACAAGCAGGTTAATCTATACGCTCCCAGTATTGGGTCTTACCGATCAATGAAAAACCAATGAACCCCCTTACCTTTAATTTCTTATCATCCAGCAGGTCCAGATAGCATGAATAGGTTTTCCCGTCACGGGGATTATAGATAGTCCCGTCTTCCCATTTACGATCACCGGTATACTCAAATCCGGAAAGTATATCAAGGCCTAAAGTAGGTCTTGACCGCAGTGATTCTTCCGGATTATTCTTATCCCTTTTAGGCTTGCCATCATCATCCAGTGGGTTTTTCAACCAGATGATCTTGCCGCATAATTCATCACCGCATTTATAGATCTCTATATGAGCATCTTTTTCATGATTCCACCATTTGCCAAGAATTTCATCGGCTCCCGGATCAAGAGCATTGGCTACAAGAAAAGAAGCACCGAAGAAGAGAATAATAACGAAGAACTTTTTTCCCATGATAATGATTTATTGTTTTTAAATGTGCAAAAGATCCCAAAAGTAAATAAAGTGAGATCATCAAGTCAAACAAATTCTTCATATTTATTCCAATCTCCACTAAAATCGTGTGAATTATGGAATATTGACCGCATGAAAAACAGAAAAAACACAACTGTATACTGTCAAACATCCCGCAGCCTAAACAATTAAACACGCTGCTCCGGTTCTGATAAAAAATAGTCCGAGATAATGAATCAAGGCAGCCGGTACCTTCGGTGCAGCGATGATGCTGCCGACGATTATACCGTCGGCTGTTTTCGGGCGACGCATTGTTGCGCCATCGGAGAAAATTACGGTGGGGATTATCGGCAGCGGGCCAATGGGCCAGAATAATATGCGGTCGTTTTTCAATCAGTCCGATGCACGTGTCATT
>CAZYDB010000008.1:0-34706 GCA_964645995.1 uncultured Roseivirgaceae bacterium | reverse complement strand
AGTTTGCTGATGGTTGCGGCGCCACAATAGCCCATGCCGGCTCTCAGCCCGCCAATGATCTGGTAAAGCACCTCTGATACAAGCCCTTTAAAAGGCACCCTTCCGCTTATTCCTTCAGGAACCAGCTTTTTAATATCATCTTCAGCATCCTGAAAGTAACGATCTTTGGACCCTTCTTCCATGGCTTCAATTGAACCCATCCCCCGGTATGATTTGAATTTCCTGCCTTCATAGATGATCATTTCTCCTGGTGCCTCATCGGTTCCGGCAAACAGCGATCCGATCATTACCGTATCTGCTCCTGCTGCCAGCGCTTTGACAACATCGCCGGAATACCTGATGCCGCCGTCAGCAATTACCTGAACACCCGACCCTTTAACAGCTTCAGCCACCTGATAAACGGCTGTCAGTTGAGGCACCCCAACTCCGGCGATCACCCGCGTTGTACAAATACTTCCGGGCCCAACACCTACTTTCACCGCGTCAACGCCTGCCTTCACAAGATCTTTTCCTCCCTCACCGGTGGCTACATTACCGACGACCAGTTCAAGTTCAGGAAATTTAGCCTTAACTTTCCTTGCCGCCTCAATAACACCCCGTGAGTGGCCGTGGGCTGTGTCGATGCCGATAACATCAACCGCAGCCTGTTTCAGCACCTCGATACGATCCAGGATATCACCCGTGACGCCAACAGCAGCCCCTACCCTCAGACGTCCGAAACCATCTTTACAGGCAAATGGTTTGTCCCTTTTCTTTAGTATATCCTTATAGGTGATCAGTCCCGATAATTTGCCGTTTTTATCGACGATAGGAAGCTTTTCGATCTTGTATTCCTGCAGGATCTCTTCCGCCTCAGGAAGTTCAATCCCCGGGCTCGCTGTGATCAGGTTGTCTTTGGACATGATCTCACTTACCGGTGTGCTCATATCCTTATGGAAGCGAAGATCACGGTTGGTAATGATGCCCAGCAATTTGCCGTCACTTTCAACAATTGGTATGCCCCCTATCTTGAAATCCCTCATGATCTTGACAGCATCTCCAACAGCAGAATTGATATTAAGACTGATCGGGTCGAGGATCATCCCACTCTGCGAACGTTTTACTTTTCTCACCTGGTCAGCCTGTTTTTCAAGCGACATATTCTTATGGATGAATCCGAGTCCTCCCTCAAGCGCCATTCCAATGGCGAGATCGGCCTCGGTCACTGTATCCATTGCTGCTGAAACGATCGGTATATTGAGCTTTATATTCCTGGTAAGGCTGGTTTCTGTTTTAACATCTCTGGGTAAAATCTCAGAATAACTGGGAAGAAGCAGTACATCATCATAGGTAAGTGCTTCGTGGATGAGTTTTGATGGGTCTAAAGCCATGGCAAATAAATATATGTTTTATTTGCCGAGCAAAGATAGCGTCCTTACCAGTGAATTAGAAGATAATTGAAAAATATAATTTCATCTCAGGTTGTATCATTTCCCTTGCCAGCATTCATATTAAAAGCACGGCTGCGTAAATTCGTTATCAAATAATTTGTTATGAAGGTTTTTAAGTTTGGTGGTGCATCAATAAAAAATGATGCCTCAATACGCAATATGTATGATATCATTAGTATTTACCGGGAAGAACAACTGGTGATCGTTGTGTCAGCAATGGGTAAGACAACCAATCAATTGGAAAAAATAGTTGGTCTGGCCATTGAAAGCAAGCCTTATAAAGACCAATTAGACCAATTATATCAATATCATGTTGATGTGGCGACAAATCTTTTCAATAAAAAAAGAGCGACTGACCGGGTGCAAAGGGTATTAGAATCGCTCAAGAATACCCTGGCAGCATATCCTTCTTTCCCTGAAAAGGACATGTTTTATGATGCGGTAGTTTCGCACGGTGAATTACTTTCTTCAACCATCATCGCGGAATACCTTGAGTTGTCGGAAATAAAGATACATTGGCTTGATGCAAGGGATTTCATAAAAACAGATGACACCTTCAGGGAAGGAAAGGTTAACTGGTCTTTGACAAGAAACCTTATCAATGAAAAATTCAGAACGCCTAAAAAAAACAGCATGATAATTACCCAGGGTTTCATCGCCAGCACCGAAAACCATCATACGACAACCTTAGGGCGAGAGGGCTCTGATTTTACAGCCGCCATAATTGCCTCCTGTCTGCAAGCCGAATCGGTTACCATATGGAAAGATGTTCCGGGAATTCTCAATGCCGATCCAAAAAAATTCGCTTCAACACAGCTTTACCGGAACCTCTCCTACCAGGAAGCAGCAGAGATGACCTATTACGGCGCATCAGTAATTCACCCGAAAACGATCAAGCCGCTTGCCAACAATAAAATTCCCCTGCTCGTAAGATCGTTTGAAAACCCTTTCCTCGAGGGTACCGTTATCGACATTGGTGAAATCCATGAACTTCCGCCAACCTTTATTATTAAGGAAAATCAATGCCTGATCACATTCAGGGTCAGGGATCTTGCCTTTATCAGCGAAAAAAATCTGAGTATTATCTTTCATGTTCTTGATATGCTTAATATCAAGATCAACATGATGCAGAATTCGGCCGTGTCGTTCACGATTTGTGTGGATGGATATGATTCCCGGATCGAAAAACTTATCGATACGCTTAAAAATGATTTCAATATCCTGTATAATGATCAATTAACCCTGATCACCATTAAGAATTATACGATGGCCGCCGTTGACACTATTGTCGAAGGGAAAAATATCCTGGTCGAACAACGGACGAGGAACACCTGCCAGATCGTGATTGGCAGCTGATCAGGAATAGCGCTTTAAAACCCGGTCAATACCACTCAGGTAGGAACGGCCGAACAAATTAAGATGGACCAGTGTGGGGTAAATATTATAAATATCAATTCGCTGATCAAAACCAGGCTGTAAGGGAAAAGTATTATGGTAACTTTCATAGAAAACCCGATCAAAGCCACCAAACATACGAGTAAAAGACATTTCTATTTCACGGTTCCCATAATATACTGCAGGATCGATCAATACGGCCTGTCCGTCAGCACCTGTCATGTAATTGCCTCCCCAAAGATCTCCATGAAGCAAGGAAGCCGGTTCCTGAGGCAATTGATCCTCCAGGATTTTATAAAAAGTATTAAACCGGCGTGAATAATCTGGCTCCAGCACCCCCTTTTCAATTCCCAGTTTCACCTGTACTTCAAGTCGCCTGGTGATAAAAAAATCGATCCAGTTATCCGCCGGATCATTGTATTGATGAAGCCGTCCGATATAATTATCGTGATCCAGCCCAAACCAATCATTCCGGTGCTTGTGAAGCATTGCCAACTGCTTGCCGAACTGCTCAAAAAAACCGGATCCCTTTATGCCGCTTTCAATAAACCGTGTTAAAATATAGGATCGTCCATCCAATACACCTGTATCCAGGGTCTCAGGTGTAGCAAGCTCGCCTGCCTTGCGAAGTAATAATAATCCTTTATGTTCTTTCTCAAACATATCAACATCCTCAGCCTGGTTATACTTAATGAAAAAAGGGCCAAGGCTTGTATTAAGCTTGAAGGCATTATGAATACATCCTCCAGACAGTGATGAAGCCCCCCGGAACTCCAAAGACTTACTAAGAGCTTTTTCTAAAACACCACTGAAAAATGATTCCATCGAATTCAGGTTTACAACCGATGTTCTTTCCTGATATTTAAAAGAAAATTATGGAGTGATTCACTCAGGAGATCAAAAACATGCTGGAAGCCGTCAGGCCCGCCATAATAAGGATCAGGAACATCCTTACCCGACCGGTTATCATCAAAATCCCGCATAAGCAAAAGCCTGGATTTTTGCCGGTCGGGTTCTGTGAACAATCGCTTGATATTTTCAAAATTATCCTTATCCATGGCAACCACATAATCAAAAGTATCAAGATCAGGAGCAAGTACCTGTCTTCCCAGGTGATCCAGGGTAATGCCATTTTTCTCTGCAATATCAATGGTCCGGGGATCAGGAAGATCGTTAACATGCCAGTCAGAAGTTCCCGCTGAATCAACGGCTATTTGTGAATCAAGCCCTTCTTTTCTGACGAGATCCTTAAAAATTCCTTCTGCCAGCGGCGACCGGCAAATATTTCCCAGACAAACAAATAAAACCTTTATCATAAAATTGTAATATATAAGTAATACCCTCTGAAAACTCGGTGTTTTATATTATTATTCAAATATTTTTTTATACTTTTTAAACAATATAAATTATTTTATAAATTTTCTTACATATGTAGGTTACCTGGTATCAAAGACTCGTATATAGAAGGACATAACACAAATTTTATTCATACACCTGTTTAACATTAACGAAAGCCTCCTAGGTTATGTAAGGAGGTTTTCGTTTTTTTATCATGTCAATGAAATCTGCATTTTCACAAGGTTAGAGTAAATTCCATTCATTTTCCCGGAAAGCTCCTGATGTATACCTGATTCAACCACTTCACCATCCTTGATCACATAGATCCGGTCCACCTTTTTGATAGTAGCAAGTCTGTGTGCAATAATAATCGTTGTACGGTTTTTCATCAAGTGATCGAGCGCTTCTTTCACCAGGAACTCAGAATTCGAATCCAGGGAGCTGGTAGCCTCATCAAGGATAAGAATTTCCGGATCTCTCAGGATTGCCCGGGCTATAGCAATCCGTTGTCTTTGACCGCCGGAAAGTTTAACTCCCCTTTCGCCTACCAGCGTATCCATTCCCTCGGGAAAGTCATTAATAAAGGATAAGGCATACGCCTGGTCGGCGGCCTCAATGACACGGGCATCATCGGCATCAGGGTTTCCATAAAGGATATTTTCCTTAATAGTCCCTCCAAAAAGTATAACTTCCTGGGGAACGATCGCTAATTTGCCACGGTAGGTCTGCAGGTCCCATTCGCGAATATCTTTATGGTTTACCAGGATTTTCCCCGAATCAGGATCATAATACCTGAGCAGCAGTTGCACCAGGGTCGATTTACCTGCACCCGAAGGTCCCACCAGGGCGATCTTTTCCCCCTGACGGATATGTATATTAATTCCCTTAATAACGGTCTGGTCTTTTCTGGCAGGATAGGAGAACACGATATCCTCAAAAATGATATCTCCTTTATCCTTTTGACCTGCCGGGTCAGACTTGCCTCGTATTCCGGATTCCTCTTTTTCACCAATGATCTCCAATATTCTTTCAGAGGCGCCCACCGCTTTTTGTAACTGGCTGTATATATCCCCTAATCCCGCGATTGATCCCCCTATGAAGGTAGTATACAGTACAAAAGAAAGAAGGTCCCCGACAGTAGCAAGATCCTGGCTTACCAGCGATGCCCCATACCAGATAACCGCCACGATAGTTCCGAAGAGGGCAAAAATTATAAAGGACACGAACCCGCCCCTGAACAGTGCTGTTTTCAGGGCCATGGCTACCACCTGGTCCATTGAATGGCTGAACTTTTTTATTTCACGAAACTCATTGGTAAACGCTTTCACTTCCCGTATGGCCTGCATCGACTCCTCCACAATAATGTTAGAATCGGCGAGATGATCCTGAGTCTTTCTTGAGAGCCTCCGAATATATCTTCCAAAGATAAGCGCCAGTATGATGACTACCGGAAAGACGGCAAGCATAAAAAGCGTTAATTTAGGCACCGTAACAAAAATAATTATCGTTCCGATTAGAAGGGTAGAAATCTGCCGGAATAGTTCCGCCAGGGTGATTGACATAGAATCATGCAGCAGGGCAACATCCGCTGTGATCCGGCTTACCAGTTCTCCCGTCCGGGTACGATCATAAAAAGCGATCGGGAGGAACATAAACTTCCTGAACAGCGTACGCCGGATGTCGGCAATTGCTTTTTCGCTGGTCAGAGAAAAAAGATAAACCCTGAAAAAGGAAAAAATACCCTGTACGAGAAGTATTGTTATGAGCAGAAAGGCAATAGCGTGGATACTTTTCAGGATCCAGTCATTTTTTCCTGTGGCGACGTCAATTAGTTTCCCGATCAGAAACGGGAAGGCCAGCAAGGTAACACTCGAAAGCAGCAGGCATAAAAGTCCCGGAATAAAATATTTCAGATAGGGCCTTACAAATGAGAATATCGCATATAATTTTTTCAGCCCTTTTTTACTGATCTGTCCTTTCGCAACATCCTCATGCTTATCCCATCCTCGCTTAGCCATGTAATTTACTCATAATCATGATTATCCAAACAGCAAAACTACTCTTTAACTTGTTAAATTCATAAATTTTTCCTGATTGGCAGAAAGGCGTCCATAAGGGACGAGGACCGGAGACCATATAGCCATCAACACGTAAGCCCATACACACAAGATGAGGATAAAAAGTTATGCCATAGACATGCCTTCGGCAAAATTTAAAAATAAAAAAAGTTACGGATCTCAAAGAAGGATGATTTTCTCATTTCCTCTCTTCCCCATTTCCTTTGTCTTTTAAGTACAGGTTAAGAGTATGTTACGGGATACTATTTCTTGCGTTCATATATCAGGTGAATGATCTGTGTTTATGATAGTCTCACATTCAGCGGGCCTCCTGATTCAATAACACCTTTCCTGAAGAAGCGTATTGTATTGAATCCTGCATCACCATTTTCTGGTATCCCCTGACATGAAAGGAGTCTAATCTCATCCTTCCATCTTCCAGGGGAGCCAGGGTAAGAAATAATTTCCTTTTTGAATTATAAATAGGATTTTTAGTTCGCTGAAGCGCCTCGATTTTTAGTATACTATCACTATTCTTATCAGAAAAGATCTTAAGGAACAAAGTTTCCGATTGGGTCGTATCCATTAATTCATACTTCACAATTTCCCATGATCCACTATCAATCAACGTCTTGGTGTAAAAATTCCGTAAACCCGGTTTATGTATATCAGCCGTCCTGAAAACACTCATTTCTCTTGCCCATCCCGAAGAATCATGCTGAAGTATAACATGATCTGTAGAATCATCAACTATGGTCAATTTCAGCAGTTCGGTTTCAATGCTTGATAAAGTCCTTATCTGGCCATCGAGAAACTGTTCAAGATCAAAGAATTCCTGTTCTTTCCTCTGCCGCCCCCGGTCACAGGCGAAAACCAGGAAAAGGAACAGGAATAAAAATAGATTGGCCCTTGATAATAACATTAACCTTTTATTAGCACATCGCCATCCATCGCAGCCGGTATATCAAGGCCCATTAAGTTCAGTATCGTGGGTGCCAGATCTCCAAGCTTGCCATCTTTCATTTGAGGCCTCAGGTCATTATCAACCAGAATACAGGGCACCAGATTTGTAGTATGGGCGGTATTGGGTGTGCCATCCTCATTTATCATATAATCACTGTTCCCATGATCTGCAATAATTATGACGGCATAATCATTAGCAAGCGCTGCATCAACAACCTCTTTAGCGCAAATATCAACGGTCTCACATGCTTTTACGGCAGCTTCAAACACACCGGTATGGCCTACCATATCCGGATTGGCAAAATTGAGGCAGACAAAATCAGGCTCCTTTGATTCCAGTTCGGGAATAATCTTATCTCTTATTTCGTAAGCGCTCATCTCCGGTTGCAAGTCATAGGTAGCTACTTTCGGTGAAGGGCAAAGTATTCGCTTTTCACCATCGAATTCATCCTCCCGGCCCCCTGAAAAAAAGAAGGTTACATGAGGATATTTTTCGGTTTCAGCTATTCTTATCTGTTTTTTTCCTGCTTTACTCAAAACCTCACCAAGCGTTTCCTGAATATGTTCTTTTCCAAATACTACTTTTATATCATTAAAGGAATCGTCATAATTAGTCATAGTAACATAATATAAATCCAATGTCTCCATCCCGTGCCCGGGCATATCTTCCTGTGTCAGTGCAATGGTAATCTCTCGCAGGCGGTCCGTCCTGAAATTAAACCCAAAAACAACATCTCCTTCCCCGATCAACGCCAGCGGTTTGTTTTCATCATCGACATGTATGATGGGTTTAATAAATTCATCAGTAACTCCTTCATCATATGACTCCTGAACACCCTTAAAGATATCCTGCGTCTGCTTGCCCTTGCCTTTTACCAGGGCATCATAGGCGAGTTTCACCCGTTCCCAGCGCTTATCACGATCCATGCCATAATACCTGCCGATAACGGTAGCAATTTTGCCTGTAGTCTTATCCAGATGATCCTGTAATTCCTTTAAAAAACCCATCCCGCTTTTGGGGTCCGTATCCCGGCCGTCAGTCAATGCATGAACATAAACCTGTTCGACATCATTTTCTTTGGCAGCAGTAACCAACCCTTTCAGATGATTGATATGGGAATGAACTCCTCCATCAGATACAAGACCGATCAGATGCAGTTTTTTGTTATTTTCCCTGGTATACCGGAGGGCATCCTTGTACACCTCATTTTCTCTCAGTTCATTCTTTTCGATGGCAAGGTTGATCTTGACAAGATCCTGGTAGACGATCCGACCGGCGCCAATATTCATATGACCTACCTCTGAATTACCCATCTGGCCTTCGGGCAGACCGACAGACAATCCGGAGGCATTTAATTTACTGTGTGAATAGGAATTATATAATGAGTCTACAAAGGGTGTATTGGCCTTGTCGATAGCAGAAACTTCGGGTTTTGTTGCAATACCCCAGCCGTCCAATATCATCAATATCACTTTCTTATTCATAGGATTAATCTTTAAAAATGAGTATTATTTATGGTATTTTAGATACTTTTAAGTTAATTTCAAATATGTATTTTTACATGGTGCAAAGCTACAAAATGCTGGCATAGTTTTGGCTTAATATCATATGTTATTTAAAAGGCGAGAATGTATTTGATGAGGAAATCCGGGCATATATGCTTCATGCTATTTTTTATGGGTAGTTTCTTTGTTTTTCAACAGGCGGAAGCACAAAATGATG
The DNA here is from genome assembly GCA_964645995.1 of uncultured Roseivirgaceae bacterium. GTDB lineage: Bacteria > Bacteroidota > Bacteroidia > Cytophagales > Cyclobacteriaceae > JAGTVG01. Next base: position 25,800 of record CAZYDB010000008.1, on the reverse strand, counting down.
TGATCAATAATGTAAGAACGGCCATCAAGGCGGGAAGTTCAAAAGAACTATCACAATATTTCGGATCGGCAGTAGTATTGAATTTTGATGGCGAAAAATCCAATTACAGTAAAAGTCAGGCTGAATTTGTACTGAAGGATTTCTTTAAAAAATATGAACCTGTAGATGTAGAATATATTCATCAGGGAGATTCAAAAAAGGGATTTAAATATATAATGGGCAAATATCGCTCAGAAAACGGCGCTTTCCGAATATACATATTATTCAAAAAGAACGACTCCAGCTTTTACGTCGACACTATGGATTTCACAAGGGAATAAAGATAACTGTTTTTTTCATACCTTTATTTTTGCTGCATTGACTACTTTTGCGATGTGATCCCGGAATATGTCATAGAAAAAAAACTAGATCGGCTCATTGATGACGCCATTGCCGAGGATATGGGCGATGGTGATCATTCGACTCTTGCTGTTATTCCAGACACTGCAACCGGTGAAGCGGCCCTTATCGCCAAGGAAGAGGGTATTATTGCGGGACTTGAACTGAGTAACAGGATCTTTCATAAGTATGATCGCAGCCTGGGTATTGTTTTTAATTTCAAAGATGGCGACAAGGTAAGCCGGGGAGATATTGTTTTATTCGTCCGCGGAAAGGTCCGATCTATTTTATCAACTGAAAGGCTTGTTCTCAACTTCATGCAACGGATGAGTGGCATTGCAACACGCACCGGGGCCCTTGCTGAAAAGATCCGATATACAAAAACGAAGCTGCTGGACACCCGGAAAACCACTCCAGGTCTTAGAATGCTGGAGAAATGGGCTGTGTTTATCGGCGGGGGTATAAACCACCGAATGGGGCTTTATGATATGATCATGTTAAAAGATAATCATATTGATGCTGTCGGAGGCATTAAAAAAGCACTTGAGGCAGCTTACCATTATCTCAATACCCATGATAAAAAAATGAAGATCGAGATCGAAACCAGGAACCTGAATGAAGTTAAAGAAGTACTGGAAGCAGGTGGATGCGATATCATCATGCTGGATAATATGAGTCCGGAAGAGATGGCTGAAGCCGTTTTACTGATCAATGGAAAATACATTACCGAAGCTTCCGGGAATATAACGGATAAAAACATCCTTGAAGTTGCCCGGTCAGGGGTGGATTTTATTTCTGTCGGGGCGCTCACGCATTCTGTGAAAAGCCTTGATCTGAGTTTGAAAATCAAGCAATAAACTACAATAAAAAATGATAGTAAAGACAAAGAAGTACCAACTGGGCACCGGAAAATATATCAAACTGGGGATGCTGAATATTTTAAGGGAACAATGGTGGGTATTCCTCATTGCCCTGGCGATCGCAGCCATGACTTTTATTATTCCCTCTCATTGGTGGTGGATAGGTGCCCTTATCGCCCTGGTGATCTACTGGCTGTTCTGGCTGATTCAGTTTGCCGGTGTTACCCAATTGGAACAGAATAAGATCCTATTCGAAAGATTAAACTATGAGATCACCAGTAAGGAGATCATGATCAAGCTTAATCCCAAACAAGGTATGCCTATGAAATGGGAAAATATCAAACGCGCCTTCCTGGGAAAAGATTTCTTTCTTCTGGTAATATCCAAGGCTCAATTTATCTATCTGCCTTTCAGGTTGTTTAATTCAGAAAATGAAAGAAAATTTATGGAAACAATTCTGAAGAGGAAAAACCTTCTTAAGTAAAAACGATATCTTCGATCACTCCTTCACCAAATTCTTTTTCAAGCAATAACAATATCCTGGATTTGGACATATTGAGTTCATTTTTAAGGGGTGCAGATGTCAGTTTTACCTTTAGCTTCTTTTTATACAGGGTTATACTGGAAGTTCTGGATGCAATAGGCTTACCCATCAGCTTTTCCCAGGAAGACTTAATGATGGTCGCATTATATTTTGCTTCCAGATGATAATCATGCAATAAATTCCCGAAGGCAGATTTGATGTTTTTAATGCTGTCTTTATTCCTTTCCATCAGGAACTAAGTTACGATGAAATGATCATTATCGAGGTAAATGGGAAATTTTTTTCGATAAAAATCAAGGTCTTCAGAGGATAAAAGAACTGTTCTGACAAACGGAAGATCCGATAGCTCTATCGCAGGTTCCCCCTTCGGTCCAATAACTGTTGAATGCCCCTGATAATCCACCCCATTCCCATCTGCCCCCACCCGGTTAACGCCCGCCACATAAGAGGAATTCTCCATCGCCCTGGCTTTGAGCAGTATATCCCAGGCATTGGACCTGGCCGCCGGCCAATTGGCCACAATTACCGCCAAATCATATTCCGGTTGTTTGCGGTCGGGATCAAGCCGGTTTCTCATCCATACTGGGAACCGAAGGTCATAGCATATCATGGGACATATATTCCACCCTTTAATTATTTCGATCAGCCGGTGTTTCCCAGAAGTGAAATGTATTTCTTCACCTGCCATTCTGAAGAGGTGTCTTTTATCATAAAAGGAAAAGGAGCCGTCGGTCTGCATCCAGATCAGCCGATTATAACAATGACCGTTTTCCCTGATGATAAGGCTACCAGTTACTATGGCTCCGGTCTGTGCAGCCATCTGCTTCATCCATTTAAAGGAACGGCCATTGATCAGTTCTGCCTGGTTTTTAACGTCCATAGTGAACCCGGTATTGAACATTTCAGGAAGTATGATCAGGTCGGTTGACGTATCGATCGTCCAGATCGATTCTTCAAGAGAAGCGAGATTGGCTTCAGCATCATGCCAGTAGATATCAGGCTGAATGAGAGTGATCCTCAGATCGTCCATAGCGTATTTATTTTTTCTTTTTGGGAAATCGCATGGTATAATCTACCTTAACCTCACCCTTACTTATACCGGCCAGTTTCCCTTTTAGCAGTCTTTTCTTGAATCCCGAAAGATAATCAGTGAACAGAACACCATCCAGATGGTCGTATTCATGCTGTATAATGCGGGCGGCAATCCCATCGAAGGCTTCTTCATGTTCCTTCCATTCTTCATCGAAATAGCGGATGCGGATACGGGGGAGCCGACTTACATCTTCCCTGATCCCTGGTATACTGAGACAGCCTTCTTCAAAATCCCATGATTCGCCTGCTTCTTCAAGGATCTCGGGATTAATAAATACCCCTTTGAAATCCTTATACTTTTCATCCTCCATCGGTGTTGCATCGACTATGAAAATACGCAGACTCTTCCCTATCTGAGGGGCTGCCAGTCCTACACCATTGGCCGTGTACATCGTCTCAAACATATCCTCACTCAAGGCTTTTACATCAATTATATCTTTTTTTATATCCTGAGCCGGTTTTCGAAGCACCGGATCCCCATAAGCGACTATTGAATAAATCATCGGTATATTGTAATTCGAGAATGTAAAATTATGCAATCCGCATTATAAATTAGAGGTTATCATAATTTTTAGCCAAGCCTGCCTTTGGATTCCAGGTAAGACTGAAGTATCAGTGCCGCACTGATCTTATCAACCATCCCTTTATTTCTTCGTCCTTTTTTCTTCACCCCTCCGGCAATCATAGTATCAAACGCAAGACTGGAGGTAAAGCGTTCATCGATCAACAAAACCCTGATCGTCTTGTATTTGTTGCGGATAGTCCCGTATAACTGTCTGACCCTGGCAGAAGTATGCGTATCCTTCCCATCCAGGTTTCTGGGTTCCCCGATCACAATCACATCAACCGGTTCGTTTTGTAGATAATGATCAATAAAAGTTAACAATTGAGGTGTTTCGATCACATCGTATGGAGTGGCTATCCGCTGCTCAGGATCTGTGACAGCGATACCCGTTCTTTTCATTCCAAAATCAATAGCAATGGCCCGGCCCATAAATTATCAGGTTTAAAATTTAACCTTTTAAAGATAACCTCAATCCGTAAAAATTAGTTTATGTAAGTAGCAATAAATCTATTTCAGAACGATCTTCGTTAAAGACCCAAATGATAAATAATTAATATATTAGCTTTTTAAATAGCTTCAGTATAAAAGATTAATAATAAAATGAGTAACTCCAAATTTCAGATAAAAGCACCCCTTCTGGTTGCGATTGGGCTTTCTGCAGGCATCCTGTTGGGTGCCACCATGGTCAACACAGGAAATTCGGGAAATGTCGTTGTTGATTCAGCCATAAAATTCCGGGAGATCATCACAAATATAGAAAATGCCTATGTCGATGAAGTGGAAACGGAAGAGCTTGTTGAAGATGCGATAACAATAATGCTTGAAAATCTTGATCCGCATTCCGTATACATTCCAAAATCTGATGTTGATCTAACTAATGCAGATCTTCGGGGAGAGTTTGATGGTATTGGAATTGAATTTAATATTATAAAAGACACTGTAATTGTCGTAGCTCCTATTACGGGAGGCCCTTCGGAAGAGGTCGGTTTGCGATCCGGGGATAAGATAATAACGGTAGATGGTGAAACAATAGCTGGCATTGGCATCAGCAATCGAGGCGTGATCAACAGGCTCCGGGGTAAGAAAGGAACGGAAGTCAGGGTTGGTATCCTCCGTCAGTTGTCCGGAGACATTACCGAATACACTATCGTGAGAGATAAGATCCCTCAATATTCTGTAGATGCGGCCTATATGATCAATAATGAAATCGGTTATATTAAGATTTCAAGGTTTTCCGCTACCACCTATGATGAATTCAAGGAAAAACTGAGCCAATTAAGATCGGAAGGGCTTCAAAAATTGATATTGGACCTAGCCAGTAATCCTGGTGGATATATGGACCGTGCTGTCAATATCGCTGATGAATTCATCTCTGGTGACAAGCTGATCGTATCACAGGATGGGCGTGTAAAACGGTACAATGCAGAATACAGAGCCTTTAAAAAAGGGATCTTTGAAGAAGGGCCCGTGATCGTTCTCATTAATGAAGGAAGTGCTTCAGGATCTGAGATCGTTGCAGGGGCATTACAGGACCACGACAGGGCGCTGATCGTTGGAAGAAGGTCCTTTGGCAAAGGGCTTGTTCAAATGCCCATCTCCTTAAAAGACGGATCCGAATTGAGGCTGACCATCTCCAGGTACTATACCCCTTCCGGAAGATGCATACAAAAACCCTATGATGGCGACATGGATTCTTATCATGCCGACAGGGCACACCGTTTCGAAAATGGTGAGTTTTTCAGTGAAGACAGTGTTTCTATCAATGACTCTCTGAGATATACGACTTCCAAGGGAAGGCATGTATATGGCGGTGGCGGTATCATGCCTGATATTTTTGTTTCACTGGATACTACCTTTAACAGTCACTATTTTTCACAATTGATATTAAAAAATGTGATAAGGGAGTTCACATTGAACTATTTTGATAACAACAGAGAAAAACTGGAACAGATGTCATTTGACGATTACATTAACCATTTTACCGTGACCGGTGACATGCTGGATGAAGTGATCCGCCTCGGAGAGTCCGCAGGCGTGCCTTATAATGAACATGATTTCCGTAAATCCAAACCATTGCTTGTCAACCGCATCAAAGCTTATATCGGAAGAAGTGGCTGGGATAATAACGGATGGTACAGAATAGCAAATGAATACAATGAAATTTATCAGAGTGCCCTTAACCATTTCAATAATGCTGAATACCTGATGACGGCAGAAATCCTGACTGAAAAGAATAAGGTCCTTTTGAAATAAACCCTGATATGCAATAATGGATTAATTATATAATGAATTAATCCTTTCAGAAACTTTTCATTAGCATGAAAGGTTGTTAGTTATTGAAACGATTGTTATATTATTTTCAATTAATCTTTGTTATACATAAAAACAATTAATCATAAACACAAAAATCATTATACTATGGAATTTTTTATTGGCAGAAAAATAAACGAAGGAACATTTGAAGCCTTAGACGAGAAGGTCAGGGAAGAACTGAAAAAAGAAGGATTCGGTGTTATCACGGAAATAGATATCACCAAAACATTGAAAGAAAAAATTGATGTCGACTTCAGAAAATACAAGATACTTGGAGCCTGTAATCCGGAATTTGCCTATAAGGCCTTACAGGCAGTTGATAAGATCGGCACCCTGCTTCCCTGTAATGTAGTGATCCAGGAATCACCGGACGGCGGTTTGGAGGTGCTTGCTTTCGATCCGGCTTCTGCCATGATGGATCTGGATAATCCTGAATTATCAAAGGTCTCTATGGAAATAAGGGAAAGACTTATCAAGGTACTGGATGCCGTCAGCTAGAACCTCTTTTCTAACGGATTTCAAACCCCGGAAATCATTTCTTTATCGCCCTTGGGGCCGCTGGGTTAACCTTGAGTGGTCATTTGCCCTGACGGGTACAATATAAAACGCTGATCCGAAAAAATTCCTAATTTTCTGCCTGGCAGGCATGGGGCCGAAGGGCTCTCACGTATTTAACTGACAATTACAAATTAATGATTAGTTAACCCCGATTATTCATGAAATATTCTCTAAATTAACCGTCTTTACCATTTAAAATATTTATTATCAGGTAATTACATAACGGGGTTAACCCCTGATAAGTACCCCGATTTTATCGGGAAAAAATTTATGAATTTTTCGGGTTAATCATCTATTTTACAATGATTTGTGAATAATCGGGATTAGGGTTACTATGGAATACCGTCGGGTTAGTTTTGCCGGAAAGTATTTTTATAATTATTTACTGATGGCAAAATCCGAATAGATCGATTGAACTGTCTTTTGATACCATACATTATAATCTGACCGGACTTCTGCCAGAAGCCAAATTATCAAATTATCCGGTGGTTTCCGGTACCGTGGACTGGTAGTCAGAGGCAACAGTTCATTGCGGAACACATACCTATCATGCCAGTTACCAATCAGGTCTTCAAGCGTGGTGATAGACGGAATTGTAAAATTCAATTCTCCATAAGAACGCTCCCTGATAGCAGCCATTTCAAGCATGTATTTAATGCTTTTAACGCGCTTACGGATCCTGTGCAAATTCTCTTCCACATGATGTTCTTGTATCAATGATTCAATTATCCCGATCCGCTGATTAATAAACTGATCGATTAACTCCAGAAACAGGTTCTCCGGCATACAGGTGATTTTATAGATTAAATTTTGTTCAAATCTTTTGATTGCATGATACTGGTACCTGCGGATCTCACCGGCCAATGCCTTATGGGTCATTTTTTCCCTATCTCTGTAAGTTTCACTTATCTTAGAGAAAATGAATCCGGATCTTTCCTGATACTCTCTTAAGATTTTTTTGTTGACATGCAACTCTCTGAGTGCACCTCCTGCTTTAAATATTCTTTTTAAATGGACGATTTTAAACATCCTGTTAAGCCTGTTATCCCCATAGTATTCATCCGTAAAGCTGATGATTGCCCTAATCCTTTTCAAGGCAACCCGGTAGTCATGGACAGGTTCTTCATTAATCGGCTTTAATGACCTTATAAAGTTAAGTCTGGCAACCTTCAGTTGCTGACTGGTATAGGCAACAACCTTCTTTTTTGTGGACATAATAATATCAGGGATCAAAACCCGGCAGCATGTCCGTCTTTTCGGGATTCGGAAGCTCCAAAATACACCTTGTTGACCGAATCCAGCATGATTGCCTGGTAACCTCCATAAATACCCACGGCATATTCGATCCGGTGTCCCATCTTCTCCAGCTCCCTTATGCTCTCGTAATCAAAGCCGGATTCAAGATAAAGGGTACCACCATCAAGCATCTCTTCACCGGTTGGCTGTGATGAGCCCAGGTGTTGCATACGGGGTGCGTCCCCGGCTTCCTGCAGGTTCATGCCAAAATCGATCATATTGACCAGTATCTGAACATGTCCCTGAGGCTGCATGGCACCACCCATGACGCCAAAGCTCATATACGGCTTTCCATCTTTGGTCACAAAGGCAGGAATAATGGTATGGAATGGTCTCTTATGTGGCTCATATTCATTGAAATGGTCTTTTTCCAGGGAAAACAGTTCTCCCCGGTCCTGAAGGATGAAACCAAGACCTGGTGGCGTCATCCCTGACCCCATGCCCCGGAAGTTACTCTGGATGAGCGATACCATATTCCCGTCCTCATCCGCTACGGTAAGGTAGATGGTATCTCCGTCTTTGAGCTTTCCGGCCGGGTAACTGCGGGCAGCCCGTTCCGGATCGATGAGATGCGCTCTTTCCCTGGCATAGCCCTTGGATACGAGGGTTTCCACGGGCACATCGCTGAAATCCATGTCCGCATAGAACAGCGCCCGGTCTTCATAGGCCAGTTTCTTGGCTTCGGTGAAAAGGTGCATGTATTTTGTGCTGCCAAAACCCATGCTGCTGATATCATGTTGTTCCAGGATATTCAATATCTGCAGCGCTGCAATACCCTGTCCATTTGGCGGAAGTTCCCAGACATCATAACCCCGGTAATTGGTACTAACCGGCTCCACCCATTCGGAGGTGTGGTCGGCCAGGTCCTTCATAGACAGGAATCCGCCCTGTTCACGGATATAGTCGACCATGGTCCTGGCGATCTCGCCCTTGTAGAAAGCATCACGGCCATCGCGGGCGATCTTTTCCAGGGTATTGGCCAGGTAGGGATTCCTGAAGATATCTCCCTTTTCAGGTACCCGACCTCCAGGCATGAAGACCTCCCGGAAACCGGGATAATCCTTCAGCACCCGGGCATTGAGGGCCCAGGCATGGGCGATGATCTCCGACAGGGGAAATCCTTCCCGGGCATAATCGATGGTGGGCTGGAGGATCCGTTCCATGGGCAGTTTGCCAAACTTCCCGTGCAGTTCGAACCAGCCATCCACACAGCCGGGTACCGAGACGGGGAGTGGTCCCCGGGGTGGGATGGCGGTAAGACCATTGTCGAGAAAGTACTGTTTTTTCAGGGCATAGGGTGAGCGACCGCTGGCATTGATGCCGTAAAGTTTCCGGGTTTTGGCATCCCAGACGATGGCAAAGAGGTCGCCTCCGATGCCATTGCCTGTTGGTTCCATGAGACCGAGGCAGGCGTTGGCGGCAATGGCCGCATCGATGGCATTGCCTCCGTTTTTAAGGATATCGATCGCTACCTGGGTAGCCAGGGGATGACTGGTAGCCGCCATGCCCTGCCGGGCAATCACTTCGGACCGGGTGGTGAAGGTTTTGCCGACCGACCGGTCCTGGGCATACATATTAACAGAGAGCAAACATGATAATAAAGAAATGATGATCTTATTCATATGAATTTGTTTAAAATACAGATTAAATACAACGAACTTTATCCCTTAAATGTAATTAAAATAAGTGGCGCCGGGAAAATACAAATTAAGGATATTTAAAAAATTATAAATATTGCAAATTTTTTTATTAGGACATTGCATATTTTTATTTTGGCTAATTATATTTTAAATTTTTATAAATAATTAAATTTTAAACTTATGTTTTCCTTTTTATACTTTTAATACATTGACACTAACATTAACACTTTTAACACACTAAAAAACTTTGTGTGTCACGAAAATAATTGTAAAAATATTTATAAAAAAAATTAAAATATTCTTATTTATCCGGTTACTAATCTACCCGAAAAAATATTAAGAAATAGAAGGAAAAAATTCCTAAGTGATAAAAAATATTATAAACTAATTAATATATAAACATTTTGATATATTTTTGTAACCTAAACAGAGAACCAATAAAAATGAGTGCAGTCAAGACATTTTCCAGAAGCCTACCCGTCCTAGCCACCCTGTTAGTTCTACTCTGGTCCTGTCAGCCTGATGAGGAGAAGATCCTGGATACCGACACGCGGGAACAGGAATTCGAAAGCTTCATTACAGATGCGGAAGAGCGTTATGCGGATCTCCATGCTAAAAAGGGTGTAGATATCGATCCCGGAAGTTTATCTCCTTGTAATGAGGTTACTTATGATATTTACGCCTGGAGGGATAAGAATATCGGAACCATTACCGTAAGCAATGACAATGAATATCTCATTGCCGAATTCCAATCTGAATATTATCTCAAATTCACCAAATTTCTTGTGATGGTAGAGCAAACCAGGAAATGGGGAAACCGGGAATATACCTACTACAAAAAGTATGTCTATCCGGCCAGAATTACTGGGGATGAGAACCGATATGCATATGTGATCCCTATTGAGGACCTTAACCTCAATGAAGATGATAAGATCACTTTTGCGGCTATGGCGTGGGTGTCGGATCAGGCTGGCAAATCGAGGCGCCACCAGGTATTCGGATTGGCGGAGGACAGGGAAAATGAAGAGCGCCGTTTCTGGCAAAGATGGCTTATTGATTATAAGGTAATGGAATGTACACCATCATACCCCGCTGGATTTTGCGCCATTGCATGGCCTGACGCCGAAAATACTTATACTTATAATGAAGACCAGACTGGTTTTTATCAATCGTATACTTTAAGTTTTAATGAACCCCTGGAATTCGTTAATCATACATTGTATGCAATTGTAGATTCTGATTTCATCCCCATTGGTACTGTTGATATAACCTATAGTTTTAATACTGTTTATATCATAATTGATCTTGACAGAGAAAATTATCCTGGTCTGACTATTGAAAAATCCAGGGCATACATTAACACTTTCCCACTATCCTCCTTGAACCTGTCGCCAGAAGATTTTGAAATAATGCCGACCAGTATATCTGATTCGAGGTATACCTATACTTACAGCAGTACACAAGAGGAATTATACATTTCAGTGGCCACCTGGGTATGTAATGACTAATTGAATATAGATTATAAAAAAGGAGGTTGTAATTGTACAGCCTCCTTTTTTTTTATAATAGCCTTATATTTGCCTTAACGAACCAAAGGACATGATCAAACTCCTTTATATCTCGCTTGGAGGGATGGCCGGTGCACTCCTCAGGTACCTTGCCTCCGGCATGGTCAATAATATCATGGGATTATCATTTCCTTACGGCACTTTCTCCGTTAATATGATCGGATCCCTTATCATCGGGCTATTATGGGGGCTGTCAGACCAGTTGGCCCTCTCACCTAATCTTCGCCTCTTCCTCTTCGTCGGCTTCCTGGGTAGCTTTACAACTTTTTCGACATTCGCACTGGAAAGCATGAACTATATCAGGGATAATAATGCTAAAGTGGCCCTTGCCAATATTCTTATCAGTAACCTGGCCGGCATCGTTCTTGTTTTTCTCGGCTTCTTCCTGTCCAGATTATTCATCAACCCTAACCAATAGAACTATGAAACTTCCTGAAACCGGAATCCTTCTTCGTATATTTATTGGTGAAACGGATGCTTATAAAGGTGATACCCTTTATGAAAAGATCGTTCTAAAAGCCCGTGAACTGCACCTGGCCGGGGCTACAGTCGTTCGCGGGATCATGGGTTATGGAGCCAACAGCAGGATCCATTCCACCAAACTTTTAACATTATCAGAGGACCTTCCGGTGGTGATTGAGATCGTAGACACCGAGGACAAGATCAACCTGATCATGCCTTTTCTTGATGAAGTGGTTACCGAAGGGTTGATCACCAAGGAGAAGGTTAATATTATAAAATATGTCCATAATAAACCAGAATAAAATAAACGTTCCAACGTAAGATCATTGAAATTTTTTTATTCATTTTTTAACCTTTAAATAATCATGAATACCTTTCCCGAAAAGATCCAGGACTTCCTACGGCAGAAAAACATCGCGGTAACAGGCGTATCATCAACGAATCCGGATGCCGCCAATCTAATTTTCAATAAATTCAAAAATGCCGAATACGCTGTCTATGCTGTCAATCCAAATGCAAAGACCGTTGAAGGTGTACAAGCCTATCCGGATCTTGCCGCCATACAGACAAAACCTGACGGAGTAGTGATTGCCTCTCCTCCACAATCCGCTAAGTCGATAATCGATGAATGCCTCAGTCTCAACATAAGCAGGATCTGGTTTCACAGCTCAATCAACCAGGGCAGTCTTGATAAAAAAGCGGCCGACTATGCCGAAGAAAAAGGGCTCAGTGTGATCAGGACAGGATGTCCTATGATGTATATTCCGCCGGTTGATTTTCCGCATAAGTGTATAAAGTGGGTTCTCGGACTGACCGGCAAGATCCCGTCCAAATAATTACCGGATTGGATTGCGATTTTACTGACTTTTAAATACCTTCTGAAAAAACAATTATAAATACTTTGTTGATCAGAGAAGGGATAATCTCATCTCTCATTACCTATAAAGGATTGATATGGCAATATTTGACTTCAATACGATAGCAGAAAAATATGATCATTTTTATGATACGCCTATCGGCCAAAAGATAGATCATGTTGAAAAACAAGTCATCTGGTCCTGCCTTCTCCAGTCAGACCTTGAAAAGCCTTTCCTGGAAATTGGTTGCGGCACCGGACACTGGACCCGGTTCCTGCGGCAGAAAGGCCTTGAAATTACGGCTGTTGATATAGCAGAAAGGATGCTTGCCATAGCCCGGGGAAAAAATCCGGAGAGTGTCGACTTCAGATTAATGCGCTCCGAAGAACTGGCCTTTCAGGATCATTCGTTTTTCAATATCATCTCTATCGCGACGCTGGAGTTCGTTGATAACCTGAAGAAAACCATGGAAGAAACTAACCGTGTTCTGTCACCTGAAGGCACCTTGATCGTTGGATGCCTGAATGAGCTATCGGAAATCGGGCAACATAAGGAAGAAAATGAGGTCTATAAAGATGCCCGTTTCTTTACCCCCGAAAGTCTGGCTGATACTTTATCCGGGATCGGCAAACCGGAAATCGACGGCTGTGCCATCATCCAGGGAGAAAAGGTGCTGGACTATCCTGATTATCAACAGGTGACCAAAGAAGAACGGCTTAATAAGGGGGCTTTTCTTGCCGGAATTGTCAAAAAAAATGTATCCTTATGAAAATTACAGCAGAGATCAGTCTCTATCCGCTGACAGAGGGTTATAATGAAAAAATACTTGCATTTCTTGATGCCCTTGCCAGGAACGATGAAATCACCATGGAAGTCAACACCATGAGCACTCTTTTAACTGGTGAATTTGACGCTATCATGAAACTTATTCATGTTGAATTAAAGAAATTTATGGAAAACGATGCAGCAGTTTTTATGATTAAGTTATCCAATGGCTGTCTGATAAACTAAATTTGATTTTATGGGACACAATACCTTTATTATTCCCTACCTGGCATCCAACCTGGTAGCTGTAATGCTTCTTTTCCTCTGCTGGAAAAAACCGCGACCGGGAAGAATTGTTTTTTCATTTATTTTTCTTGCCGCCGGGATCTTCAACCTCTATTCTGCCCGCACCACCCCTGAGGCATATACGATGTTTGCTGAAGGAGCTTTTTTACCTTTTTACAAAAGTTTCATCAATGGTGTGTTCCGTGATCATGCCAGGCTGCTGATAACTCTTATTGCGGCCGGCCAGATGATCATTGCCCTTCTCCTTTTCACACCCCGCCGCATAATCCAAAAAATTGGAATTGGGGGAGGTGTGCTCTTCTTCCTGGCCATCGCGCCCCTGGGGGTTGGATCGGCCTTCCCCGCCACGATTATCATGGCATTGGCGCTGCTGTTTAGTCATTTCCGCTTCGCCAGGACCCGGCGGTCCTAACCCCGATTATTCCGGCATTATGGCTTAATAGATAAAAATAGCGTGCCGTTTCAAACATAAACACCAATCGGGTGAACGAGTGGTACTACCCCCGATTGGGGCTTCGGTTCAATTTGGATATGTGATTGGCGATTGGCGAATTTCGATTTAGGTAAATGGCATTTCCGCTTTCCGCCTTGTGGCCTCACTCCTCTGTCATTCCTCCATCTTCATTCCTCCATCTTCATTCCTCCATCTTCATTCCTCCATCTTCACTCCTCCATCTTCATTCCTCCATCTTCATTCCTCCATCTTCACTCCTCCATCTTCATTCTTCACTCCTCCATCTTCATCCCTCCATCATCACTCCTCCATCCTGATATTATCTCTCCATAAGTCATCCAGCACACATATCTGTGCAATTTTTTGGATAAATCCGGCGTCCATTCTTCTCCGAAGTCCTAATGAGAGAGGATGACCACTGGCCTCTGAAGAAGAAAGAAATAAAACCCGTTTTATACAGGACCGAAAGTGCTTGTATAAATCTATTGTCTAATCCAGAAGTCCATCCGGTATTTTATCAATTGACCGGATCTCCATACCCCTGAAATATATTTCAGCTCCCTCAGATTGTAGCTGTAGATTACCCTTTGTAAGCGGTATGATCTGACCGTTTTCTTCAAGGTGAGAATCGACATTCACCATACTAACTACACCATTAATGATATGAATACTGGTATCTCCGACACATATGATCTCAATAGTATTCCATTCCCCGGCAGGCTTTTCATTATCTACGCTTTTTGAGCAGATCTTGCCCCCGGTTTTCCCCTCACCAAATTCAATCAATCCGGCATCAGGATCATACACATAACGATCTTTCCCCTCTGGTATCGATGCCCTTATGCTGCAATAAGTGTCTCCCATGCGGTATGAATCCCCTGCCATGGTTTCCATCAGCTGACACTCATGTGATTTCTTCCAGACACCAAAACCGGCACCATAATCGCCGACACCATGATACAACAAGCCGGAATTCCGGAGATTGTCTTCACCCAGCCACTTTTTTTCACCCCATTTTGACTCCATCCTGAAATGATAATTTTCAAATTCCTCCCGGGTAGCCAATGATCCATTGATCTGGCCCGTTACTTTTACGGCAGGCTCGCCATCCTCTTCGACAACGGAAAAAATATTCAACGGATCGTTATTCAGTCCAATAGGATCCATATACAATCCTGCCGAATCCCGTTCCATCCCCGGAACATCCATTGAAGATCCGGGAATACCTATATAGGTTTCCCAACCCGACAGGTCGACCCCGTTAAACAAACTCCTGAATTCAGGTTCCTTTTCAGAGGTTGTATTGCACGAAAACGTTAGAAAGGCAAATGTTGCCATTAGATATGATAGCTTTTTCATAAAAATTATTTGGTTAGTTCAGGCAAAAAAATTTACCCCTAAAATAAGCAAATCATCAGATTATTAAAATTGAAATCTCATCTAATAATCAAACTTAATGCGGACGCCCTTGCTTTGCAATTGTTTAAGTGCCCATTTAAACTCTTCATAGGCCGAAGTTCCCTTTTCTGTATTGTTTTTATCGAGGTATATATACTGAAGGTTTTCATAATCTGCAATTCCGGGAGGGAAAACGCTGATCAGGTTACCGGACAGGTTCAGCTCCTGAAGGTTCTTGAGTTCAAGCAGGGCATCGGGAAAGGTTGTCAGGTGATTATCATATAAATGAAGATATTTAAGATCCTTGCACCGGGCAATTGAAGCAGGAAGATCCCGTAAACGGTTATGATGAAGGTATAGTTCTATAAGATTCTGCATCTCCCCGATGGTTGCCGGGATCTCCTGAAGATAATTATAAGACAGATACAGGATCTCCAGGTTTTTCAGTTTTGATATCTTCGGAGATAAAACCGGCAATTTATTATAATAGACATCAAGCCATAACAGATTTTCCAGATCATATAATTCGTCAGGGAGATCTGTTAATTGGTTTCTATAGAGCATGAGATTCTCAAGATGTTTAAAATCACCAATCTCAGCAGGCACTTCTGAGAGCCTGTTCTCCGGAAGCACCAGTTTAGTGAGATTTTTAAAACGGTTGATCTCGGGAGGCAGATAGATCAATCCGCAATTGCGTATTATTAATCTTTCCAGTTTTGGGAGAGTAACTATGTATTCAGGATCAAGAAACAGGGGATTAAAGCTGATCTCCAGTTCCTTAACCTGATCGAGTTTATGCAATCCCTTCAGGGTACGGATATTATTATAACTCAGGTTAAGGTATTCAAGATTCTTCATCCTGCGTACCCTGCGCGGGATCCTGGTCAGCTTATTATGACTAAGGTCAAGGCTTTTTAATGAATCCCACCTGTATATCCTGATTCGCCTGCATTTGTTTGATAATTCATTCCCACTAACCTTCAGATAAACAAGACCCTGTAGCTTCCGGATGGAGCGAGGCAGCCTTCCCATACCATTGTCCGACAGGTCAAGCCTTTTTAATCGCCGGTTTTTTGCAAATTTTATATTTCTGCGAGCTAAATTATTTTTACCAAAATTGATTACTTCTACCCCTGACTCCCGTGTAAGCGCCCTGGGGATCGTTCTTATCCTGTTATTGTAAAATGATAGTGTATCCAGTCCCACCAAATTAATGACCAATTCAGGAACAGCAGTGAATCCGCCATTGGTAAGTTTCAGCGTCCTGATCCCCGAATCCAGCGTATCGAGCATCTGTTCATACCTCCATTGACGTATGGAATCTTCGCGTTTCCGCCTGGCTTGCAACTGTTGATAAAGTGAGTCTCTTTCCTGCAATTTATGCTCTGCCAGTAAATCTTTATTTCTTTCCCTGAGGGCTTCCTGGCGTTCATCCCATAATCGCCACTGTAATTGTTTTAAGGAATCAAGCCTCTCTTTTCTGCCGGCCCCAGTACGTACCTGCCCATAAACATCAGCCAGAAAAATAAAAAGACAAAGAATAAATAAATTCGCTTTCATTAAAAAATTTAATTTTTCCAGGTCGATACAAATATAACTAATTCTTTAGTTATGTTTCGGGATTGTCTTCCATTTTTTATCTGGTAAGTGTGACGTATTTAAAGATCCTTCCTAAACTCTATTAACAAGGTTAATTTTACAAACTGTTTTCTACCATAAACAGAAAAATGTATATTAAGGGATATTAATAGTCAGAGGCAAATAACAATTGCAAAAAAGTTGATTTAATAACAGGAACAAACTTTACATATGCTTTTCAGGTATCTCACCCTGGCAGTTTTCTTATTATTGATATTGAATGCTTGTGTAATACGGAAGCTTCATGTCAAGCATACAACCAATCATACCTTAAGAACCGGAGAAGTTTTTAATACATCGCATAGCGGATTACTGGTTTATGATCCGTACAGGGAAAAGGAAGTTATCCATATCAATGAAAACAAATTTTTCACTCCGGCATCGAACACCAAGTTATTTACTTTTTATTCAGCCAAAAAGATCATTAAAGACTCCATCCCTTCCATCGCCTACTGCGTGTATCAGGACACGTTATATTTTACAGGGCTGGGAGATCCCACTTTTCTTCATCCCGGTTTCAGCAACCAGCCTGCTTTTGATCTCTTATCCGAAAGCAACCATTCTCTTGTTTATATTCCCCAGTTTTATGATGAAAGCCGTTTCGGACCCGGCTGGTCATGGGATGATTTTCCTTATTATTATTCTGCTGAAAAATCACCTTTCCCAATCTATGGGAACATGATCTGGATCCGGAAACATGCTTCCGATTCAGCGACACGGCTTATCCCGGAAATTTTTAAAGATCAAATGGTAATAAAAAAAGACAGTTCCCTCAAAAAAGGAACCCTTTTACTGGAAAGGGAAGAGTTTTTTAACCGATTTTATCTAACCTATAATGATTTACCGGATTCGCTGGAAGAAGTGATCCCCTTTAATTATTCCAATGAATTATTCACTTACCTGTTAAGTGACACCCTGAAAAAACCGGTGATCTTAAAGGAATCCTTTCCTTCCTGTACCTCTGAGGTTTTGTATAGTGAACCTATCGACAGTGTGCTTAAACCTTTTCTGATATATTCCAATAATTTTTTTGGCGAGCAATTATTGTTGCTATCATCCTGGATCCTGACAGACACGCTCAGTTCATCAAAAGCCATTCAACATGCCAGAAATCAACTGTTTAATGCTTTTAGTGATAATATTTACTGGGTTGACGGGTCGGGCTTGTCGAGATACAATCAATTCACCCCAGAATCGATGGTCAAGCTATTGCAGATGATCTACCATATATTCCCGGAGCGATATATTAGGGAAATGTTTCCTGCCGGAGGCCGGTCCGGAACGCTCAAAAACAGTTTTAAAGGAACCAAGCCCTACATATATGCTAAAACAGGATCTATGTCCGGCATATATAATCTGAGCGGTTTCCTGATAACCAAAAGTGGGCGTTGGCTGATCTTCAGCTTCATGAATAATAATTTCTCCGCTCCTATATCGGAGATCAAACAAGAAATGGAAGAAGTCTTATGGCGAATCCGGCAAAACTATTAATTAAATACCCGGTTTCCCGGTTATCATTAGTTGAATAAACAAATAATAATTTTAGCAAATTTCGCGGGATTTCACGACTAAGGAAATTTTAGGATATGTTAAAAGAAGCTTGTGTCGAATCATTGCAGGAAGCCCTTCTTGCGCAACAAAGGGGAGCAAACCGTATCGAATTATGTGCCGATCTGGGTATCGGTGGCATTACACCGTCTTATGCCCTGATAGAATCAGCTAAAAAGTTGCTGAATATACCGGTGATGGTGATGATCCGGCCCCGGGGTGGAAATTTCGTTTATACCCGGTATGAGATCAAATCTATGTTACAAAGTATTGATATTTGCAAAAATATTGGTGTTGAAGGCATCGTAACAGGCATACTTACCGAAGCAGGTGATATAGATAACATCCTTAACCGGAGGCTCACAGAACGCTCTTATCCACTGGAGGTAACATTCCACAAAGCCATTGATGCCACGCCCGATCTGGTTCGGTCTACTGAAATGATCAAACAAATCAAGGGATTTACGCGGATACTCACCTCCGGAGGCGCTGCAACAGCCATGGAAGGCGCAGAGAAGATCAATGAGATGATCCGGGCAGCAGGCGATAAAATCAGGATCATTGCGGCGGGTAAAGTAACCAATGAGAACCTGGGTGTAATAAAACGAATGATCAATACCGATGAATTTCATGGAAGAAAGATTGTGGGTGTGCTTGCCGGAAAATAATCAAAATCCTGTCTGATATTCACATCTCCATTGATGGGTTGATTCAGAATTTTCATTCAGGTATTTCCAATCATGCCGGCCCTATAAATTTTCTGCCATTAAACAGGATAACTCAATATAAAATTATATATTCAGGCAGCATGATTTTTTAATATGACCTCATCCATAAACCTTCATTATGTCCTCTTGCTCACTTCTGTTGCGGCCCTGGGCGGGCTCCTTTTCGGATTCGATATTGCAATCATCACCGGAGCTGCTCCTTTTGTTCAGCAACATTTTCAACTGAATGAAATTGAACTGGGTTGGGCAGTCAGTTCCTTGCTATGGGGCTGTATCATCGGAGCCATCCTGGCCGGCAGGACGACTGACCTGTACGGAAGACGATCGATCCTCATCCTGGTAGCTTTCTTTTTTATGGTCACTTCCCTTGGTACCGGGCTGGCTCCAACGTTGAAATTATTCATCATTGCCCGTTTTTTAGGAGGCTTCGCGGTCGGAGCGGCCTCGGTGGTGTCGCCAATGTATATCTCAGAGATCTCCCCACCCGCCATACGGGGCCGGCTGGTATCAATATATCAATTATCCATTGTCGTTGGCATCCTGATCTCCTATATGATCAATTATCTTCTGCATGATTCAGGTCCGGAAAGTTGGCGATGGATGTTCCTTACCGGGATCGTTCCCTCAGCCTTGTTTTTCATCCTGCTGTTTATTGTGCCGGAGACACCCCGTTATCTTTTAAGCAAAGGAAACCATGCAGAATCCCTGAGAATACTACAGAAGATCAGTGGAACGATGGAAGGGAAAAAAGCTTTTGCCGCAATCAAAGCCAGCTTTTCTTCTGACAGGGTCGCACTCAAAGAGCTATTTAAACCAGCCTATCACAGGATGTTGTGGGTCGGTTTTGGCCTGGCTGTTTTTGTACAGATCTCCGGGATCAATACCATCATAGATTATGCGCCCATCATCCTCAGAACAGCGGGATGGCGGATCGATGTTGCCTTATTTTCTACCTTTATCATTGGATCTGTTAATCTTATATTCACACTTATTTCTATCTGGGCAATCGATAGATTTGGCAGAAGGCCCCTGTACCTGACCGGAGCCATTGGAATGACCATCATGTTGCTTGGACTGACCATTGCCAACCTCATCGGAAAATTTGAAGGCATCGCAGTACTTATAATGATTTTAATGTATATCGCTTTTTTTGCTTCATGTATCGGGCCGGTCTTCTGGACCCTCACGGCAGAGATATTCCCAAACAGGTTGCGGGGAACAGCCATGACAATACCTATTTTAACGCAATGGGTATTTAATGCAATAGTAGTGCTTCTGTTTCCCTGGTTTTTATCGGTGAAAGGTCCTTCCTTTACTTTTGGCTTCCTTGCTGCCATGGCATTATTGATGTTTCTTTTCACCTTGAAATATGTACCTGAAACAAAAGGTAAATCGCTGGAAGAAATTGAAAACTATTGGAAAAGCATTGGCTAGTGATATAATTAGGCAATATTTTCGGCAAGTCTGAGAATGACATTTATTTCTTATTGAATCCTCTCCCGAATAATTTTTAGTGGTGCACCCAAAAAAATTAGTGCGACTGAATTAACGTTTGCCTTTTACAACTCCTCAATCCGGATTTTCCTCCATTTAACCCTTATCCCTCCGCCTGAGTGTATCTGCAATGCAATAGAACCTTCTGCCTGTCCTATCTTCTCATCTTCAAAATCGACCATTACCTCACCATTCAGCCAGGTAGTCACATGATCGCCAACGACTTTTACACGCATGGTATTCCATTCGCCCATATTCAGGGCATCCTGTTTTTCGTCTTCCGGCTTGACCAACCAACCACGGCCATATGATTCATATATGCCTCCTGTATTATGTCCCGGAGGGGCCACTTCTGCCTGCCAGCCTGTAATCTTGGTGCCTTCAATTGAAGATCTGAAAAAGACTCCGCTATTACCATCGGCTTCCTGTATAAAATCTACGGTAAGGTCAAAGTCTTTAAATGTTTTTTCAGTAGCCAGATAACCATATTCCTCATCCGGACCACTTTCACAAATAAGCAGCCCCTCTTCCACGTACCATTTTTCTGTGCCATAGATCTCCCAACCAGACAAGTCCGTACCGTTAAAAAGTTCCGTTTCCTGAGCCCTTACTCCCTGGACAAGAAGCATGGCAGCGACCATTAGAAGAGAAAATGATCTTTTATATATGTACTTTGCCATAACAGTTTTTTTACCTAAACAAATATGATAAAAAACAGGTAACTTTCGTTAGGAAGGCAATGAAAATATCAGAAATTCAAATTAAATATGATCTTATCCCGTATTAGAATTAATAATATCCTGTCCGGGTGTTTTTTTTGGCCCTATCAATCAGTATTCATTCCTGTGATGAGGATAGGAATGAAACACTGATCAGCAGAAATTTTTCAACAGAAAGCCATCAGGCCGGCAATGACTGCCTATTCTGCCATCAACCCAATAATGATGCAGACGGCTGGCTTACCGCTGCAGGCACCGTCTATGATTCTACCACACTTAACATCTCTCCCAACGGTCTGGTACGCTTCTTCAAACAACCCCGTGGAGTGGAAGACCTGCTCTTGACCCCACTGCGTAACTACCTGATAATAAATATTTTAAATGGTAAAGACGGTATATTTTGAGGATAGTTCATGAATAATCAGGGTTAACAATTGAGGTGGATGCCAAAGGCAATTTTTATACAACGGAAACTATCGACTTTGATGATGGCCTTTAAGTTGAAGTTGAGAACCAGCACGGACAGGTCTACGGGATGCTGAGCCCGGTAACCACGGGAACTTGCAATAGTTGTCATGATGGAACCAGGACAGACCGGATCAGCGCTTTAACAGGATTTAACTAATATTCACATAACACCCCTTCCGCGTACAGCGAACCTTTGCGTCACTGGCTGATGGCATACGGACCCATTCCTTTCATGAATTCATCCCTTTTGAAAGGATGCTTCTGAGCTCATGAATGCGGTTGGCCATCTGTTTTTTGTTTATCTGATCCAGGTAATGGTGAATCTTATCGAGGCTTTCCAGACTGACACTCATATCCAGACCCAGGTTATTGATCGTCATATACACATCGATAGCGCTATCCACCCCATCATTTAATGCTCTTTCCACCAGAAGTTTTGTATAATCGAGGTCTGAAGAAAGGAGAATATCCTCTGCCTTTGTTGTAATTCTGTTTTTGGCTCTGCAATTAGCATGGTCCAGCACAATTACTGTATTTTTTTCATCAATATGCCGGATCAGGGTAGTACGAAAGCCATTCCACAAACCATGGTGATATACAACGGCCCTGTCTTCAGAGCCTTTCCTGATGCGAAACCCAAATCCATAGGGTATATCATTTCCATTGCTTAGTTTACCCGGTGTGAAAGCATCCCTGAGGGTAGCCTGAGTTACCAAGGTTTCCTGATACAGCCCCTGGTCCCACTTAAAAAGATCCCGTGCGGTGGAATAGACACCTTTATCGCCTACAACGCCATCATGTTGCGTTTCCGGGATCGTATAATACCGATAGGCCTTCCGGAAGCCTCTTAATTTATCCGGATACCGGTCTTCATCATAAGTCCGGCTGTAAACATAGGAATCCATCATATCAAGCGGCTGAAATATATTCTCATCAACAAAATCAGCAAAGCGTTGTCCGGACACCCTTTCAACGATCAGGGCGAGGATCATATATCCGGTATTGGAATAATCGAACCTTCTACCGGGGAAGAAGTTTAAATACCGCCGGTGCCCGGCCATCAACTGCACAACCTCATCATTATAGGGGCGCTTATCCTTGCCAAGGTAATGTTCTACATAATACATATAATTAGGTAATCCCGCAGTATGGTTGAGCAGGTGCCTGATCGTTATCTTACCATAATACGGATACTTATCACCGGCCAATTCCGGAATATAATCGATCATTATATCTTCATAATCCAGCTTGCCACGTTCCTTAAGGATCATCACCGCCATGGCTGTAAACTGCTTGCTTACGGAAGCAAGTTGATAGACTGCTTTTTCTGACAAGGTATCTCCTTTATTCGGGTCGGCGTAACCGATAAAGTTATCAAAGATCACCTGACCTTCTCTTGCTACCAGTATATGCCCGTTAAAATTATTCTGGTGATGACTGCTCTCGAGCAGTTCCTGAAATTGCTGTATCTTATCATCCAGAAAAATACCGGCTATCGTGGCTTCTTCAAAGAAACTCAGTCCTTCCTTTTTAACCGGCGCTTGCTCTTCCTTACAGGTGAAAATCAGTGGAAAAATGATCAGCAGAATCAAATAAAATATGACCTTTCTAAGTAATGGCATTACCATTTTTTATGATACGACAATCCGAAAAACTACAAAACAGTTGAGTTAATTAACCCTTCAATCTCAAATATTCCCCCAAAAATAATCTTTTTTAAAGGAAAAAGTCAATTTTTAGATGTTATGAATAGCTGGGAAAGGTAAAAACCAGGGTACTTTTACCCGCGCAGCCAGGAGGACCATTGCAAATGAGCACTATTATTCGATAGAAATTACCGGTATTCTCCATTGTTTGTTTATCATTCACCTTCCTTTCTCCTGCCAAACATGGTTAACACAATCAAGAGCATCATGACAGCCACGCCCATGCCAGCCAGGAAGGTTGCACGCAGGCCGCCTGCCTGGTAAAAAAGCCCGATTCCCACCGGTCCGGCCGTCTGGCCAATGCGAAGCACCATGCTGTTGACCGACATAAAAGCGGCTCTTTCATTAATAGAGGCGAAGCCTACGAGCAGGGTCTGAACATTAGGGATGATCATGCCATGGCCTATGCCAAAAAGGAGCACGGCAGCACTAACGACTATCCAGTTATGGGCCATGTAGATAAGCAGCAGGGCTATCGCGTACATAATAATGCTGAATATCAGCAATGAGCGGGCACCGAAATTACTTCTCAGCCGTCCAAGCTGTGAAGAAACGATGGCTGTTGTTAAGGACATGCCTGACATCACAAATCCTATATGCATGGCGCTGGCCTGGAAATCATTTTCCAGTAATAAAGGAAAAAAGGTTAAATAAGAGCCATAGAGGATAACGAACAAGAGGATGGTTACCAGGAAAAGCGCCCATACTTCATTAATATTAATAGTCTTCCAGGTGCGCATTAAATACCCTTTAAGGTCCGTCCTTTCTGTCGGCTCCGGATTATCAAGGGCAAATATTACGAAGGCACCGACAGGGATGGCAAGCAGGGGCAGATAGAAAGGATAATACCAGGCCATAGTTGCCAGGACCCCTCCAATCGCCGGATAGGAAGCCGTGCCGATGCTCAGGACACTGGCGTTATAACCCATCACAGCGGCCCGGCGAACCCCTGTATAGAGGTCACCCACCAGCGTAATATTGATCATGCCCAAGGCAGCGGCGCCCACGCCCTGGATAAACCTGAAAAGCAGTAAAACCTGGTAGTCATTGGTAAAGGTACAAAGGAACCCACCCAGTCCGAAGAAGAAAATGGAAGGCAGAAGGATTTTTTTCCTGCCGTAGCGGTCAGCCAGCACACCAAAAAATGGAGCCAGGAAAATTCCGGGAAGTGTAAATACCGTGATTAAAAGTCCGATTTCTACATCAGAAATTTTAAAATGCCTGATCATCTCCGGAAAGGCAGGCGTAATACTCGAAACACCCATAATGGCTAAAAGCGTAATCGAAAAGATGATGTAGATATTCTGATCTTTGAACAAGCCGTTTCCAGGATCCTCCTTCATCTGTAAAAGTTGCAGATAATGTAATCCTGTAATATTACGTAATTGGAAATTAATAGAAGAATACCAGCAGGAACAAATTCATATTTTTACCGCTGTGGCAACTGATACGGTACTAATTTCTACCCTAACAATCCAATACGGCATATAATTTGCGATAATCCAAATTATCTGGTAAATATTCTTTTTTACAATAATAATTAAAACTGACGATTATGATAATTACTGATATAAACGGAAGCGTATCCTTGTCAAACGGTGTTAAAATGCCCTATTTGGGCCTGGGTGTATACAATATGGAAGAAGGGGCTGAAGTGATACAAGCTATTTCATATGCCCTTAATAGCGGTTACAGGTTAATTGATACGGCAGCCATGTATCAGAATGAGGCGGGGGTAGGTAAGGCCGTGCGGGAAAGCCATATTGGCAGAGAGGATATATTTATTACGAGCAAGGTATGGAATAACGACCAGGGTTTTAAAAACACCCTGAAAGCCGTTGACCAGTCATTAAAGAAGATGAAACTCGATTATATAGATCTATACCTCATTCACTGGCCTGTGAAAGGATTGTATAAAGAAACCTGGAAAGCCCTTGAGACATTATATAAACAAGAGCGGTGAAGAGCCATCGGGGTGAGTAATTTTTTACAACACCATATTGAAGACCTGATCGGTGATGCAGAAATTCAACCCATGGTCAATCAGGTGGAATTTCACCCGAAGCTGGTTCAGCAAAACCTGATCGATTATTGCAAAAAAAACAATATTCAGATGCAGGCCTGGAGTCCCATTATGAAAGGAGAAGTGAACAATATCCTCAGGATCCGGGAAATCGCTGAAAAATATAGCAAGTCGGCTGTCCAGGTTGTCCTTCGATGGGACCTTCAGAAAGGGGTATCCACCATCCCTAAATCGTCAAAACCCGAGCACATTGATTCCAATGCAGATATTTTTGACTTTGAATTATCCCCTGAAGATATGAATACCATCGACAGTCTCGATCAGGAGCAGAGGATCGGAGAACATCCTGATCATTTCTCTTTTGGTTGAATCTCCGGTTTTAAGGGGAGTTATTGATCAAAAAACCGGCAAATCATGGGG
>CAZYDB010000007.1:31193-35123 GCA_964645995.1 uncultured Roseivirgaceae bacterium | reverse complement strand
TTTTACTTCTTTTGCAAACCAACTCTGTAATGTAAATATTTACAATATCCCTACGGCGGGGGTGGTGGCCATTGATTTCCCTATAGATTCCTGGCAGGAGGTTGACAGGGGAAAGGGAGAGCTGGTATTCTTTGATTATCCCAAAAAGCAACCCTCAAAACCCTGAGAGATCAAAGATCACTGATATCGTGAATAGCACCTTTGTGATTCTGGATCTCGTTAATAAACCCAATGATCTTTGAAGCCGCTTCTGTTGGGGATTGCAATTGCTGGTTTTCCTTTAAAGCACGGAAACGGTCAACCTTGCTGAAATTTCTTTTACCGGTTTTCCTGATCTGTTCCTGCATTCCTGTTTCAATAATACCCGGGGCGATTGAAATTACTCTCACGCCGGTTTTTCTAATATCATTTTCAAGTGCAGCGACTTCCGACAACATATCTATTCCCGCCTTTGTTGAACAATAGCTACTCCAACCGTCATAAGGATGTTTAGCAGCACCGGAACTGATATTAACGATGATTTTATTTGCCTTATGCTCCCGGTAAGCTCTTATAAAAGCATTCATCAAAATAGCAGGAGCAATGCTGTTTATGCGGTAGGCCCTGGCAATATCCTCATCCGGGAGTTCGCCAAGGTATCCAATCTCGCCAAGGTATCCGGCATTGTTAATCAATAGTAACCTGTCGTAATGCTGGTCGACATCAAAAATCTGACCGACCTGTTTTATCAGGTTGTCGATATCACTAAGATCAATGGACTGATGACAAAAATTTTCATGCTGTATCATATTAGTCCGTGATATACCGGTAACAGTTACGCCGGTGCGTTTCAAAACCTCTTCCGCAAGTGCTTTGCC
This sequence comes from uncultured Roseivirgaceae bacterium, assembly GCA_964645995.1. Taxonomy (GTDB): domain Bacteria; phylum Bacteroidota; class Bacteroidia; order Cytophagales; family Cyclobacteriaceae; genus JAGTVG01. The sequence goes on along the minus strand of CAZYDB010000007.1, from coordinate 34,266 downwards.
AAGTCCTCTGCCTGATCCGGTAATTATATATTTATCCATGACTCGAATGTTTGGTATAATCCGGTTAATAATAATTAAAGAATATACTGGCTCAAATCTTTATTCTTGACCAGTCCTTCCAGTTTTTCCGTAACCATTTCCCTGGTTATGGAAATTTTAGCATTAGGTCCGATTTTGTCAGGCACATCAAACAGGAAGTCATTTAATAGTTTACTCATTACGGTATGTAACCGTCTTGCGCCGATATTTTCTACTTCCTCGTTGATCTGGAATGCTGTTTCAGCGATTTCTTCCAGCGCCTCATCTGTATAGGACAATTGTATTTCTTCAGCCTCCAGCAAGGCAATATATTGTTTGGTGAGCGCATTTTTGGGTTCTTTCAGAATCTGGAAGAAATCCTCCTTTGTCAGATTATCCAGTTCCACCCGTATTGGAAAACGCCCCTGCAATTCCGGAATAAGGTCCGAAGGTTTAGCCACATGGAACGCTCCGGCAGCAATAAAAAGTATATGATCGGTATTAATAACCCCATATTTGGTACTCACCGTACTTCCCTCCACAATGGGCAACAAATCTCTTTGTACTCCTTCCCGGCTTACATCGGGTCCGCCGCCGCCTTTTTTACCCATTCCTCCTGCTATCTTATCTATTTCATCGATGAAGATAATGCCCGTATTTTCAGCCTTCCGGATCGCTTCCTCCTTCACTTCATCCATGTCAATCAGCTTTGCCGATTCTTCTTCGAGAAGCAAATGCCGGGCCTCTTCTATGGTCACTTTCCGCTTTTTATTCTTTTTGGGCAGCATATTACTGACCATCTCCTGCAGGTTGATCATTGAAGCTTCATCGATCATGCCGCCTCCGATCATTCCAACACCTGGTGAAGCCGGCTGCCGGATATTGATCTCTATTTTTCTTTCATCAAGTTCTCCACGTTTCAGTTTTTCACGGAATTTCTCCCTGGTTTTCTCATTCAGTTCATATTCATTCCGGGGCATTTCCTCATGCTCCTCCTGCTGGGGTTTAGGGGTGCGGAGTGCGGGAGGCTTCATCGGAGGAATGAGGATATCAAGAATCATATCTTCAACGATCTGTGAGGCTTTTTCCATCACGGCTTCTTTCTTGCTTTTTTTTACCAGGTTGATCGATTGTTCCACCAGGTCTCTGACCATGCTTTCTACATCGCGTCCAACATAGCCGACTTCAGTGAATTTGGAAGCTTCCACTTTGGTAAATGGCGCATCGGCAATCCTGGCCAGCCTACGGGCAATTTCCGTCTTACCCACCCCGGTAGTCCCAATCATAAGGATGTTATTGGGAATGATCTCATTTCGGATCTCCGGGTCTGCGTTCATCCTTCTCCAGCGGTTTCGCAGGGCTATGGCTACATTGCGTTTAGCGTCTGTCTGCCCAATAATATATTTATCGAGTTCCCCGACAATCTGGCGGGGTGTTAAATATTTTTCCTGATCTATCATAAGTTGTTTTCTTTAATTCTAACTTTTTTATATAACCTATTTAAATTACTGGTGATCCCAATATAATTTATGCCCCCTGAAACATGATAAATCGCTCGTGAATAACTGAATTCAAAAGCTTTCACCCTGAACATGAGCCCATAAGAGAACCCTGCACCTCCTGATGTATTCTCGAGTCTCAATTCCCACCGTATCAGGTAATTATAACCGGCACGGAGGTTGAAGTTATCATTGATAATCACCTCGGCACCAAAATTCAGGTGGCTGAATATCCGGTTTAAAGTGGTCGGCTCTTCAGCGACAAGAGCTCCCGCCGGGTCATTATACAATACATCTGCCCGATACAGGTTATAAGCTGTTATACTTACACGTACAGGCATGTATTCAGGTTTAAAGGATGTACCTGCCTGTACATCAAATGGGATCTTGCTGCCGCTGGTCGTAGTATAATCAGATATTACAATACCGATATTCCGAATATTCATGCCTGCCCGGAAATCTGCTTCGGGATGGATGAACATTCCTCCAACATCGAACATGATAGCGAAAGCATTATATCCTGTAATGCCAGAATAGGCCATTTTGGCACTAAGGCCCAGCCGGAAGTTGCCGGTCTGCCTGCTGTTACCGGTTATCAGTATTGTCTCATTTGCCTGATATTCACCGGTAGGGTCACCCACAAGGTCAAAGCCTTCTATTCTGCCATAGTTAATATTTTGCAATCCCCAGGCCCATGTACCTGATTTTTCAAAATGATGGGCATAAGTCAACCGGCTGATGTTGATGCCGGCGTAATAAAAAGCATGTTGAACGGACAAATGACCATTCATTGCAGCGTTTACCGATGCGGGATTCTGATACAACATGTTTACATCCCAATCGGAAAGAGATACATTTACACCCCCCATAGCGGCCATACGGGTATCGGAAGGCACATTAATGAACTCAAAGCCTCTTGCGCCACCCAGTTGAGCGTAACAAAGCTGACTCAGCAATGAGATAGTGATTGTAAACAAAAAGGCTTTCAATCCAAATTTTTATTTGAATACAAAATCCATTGGTTCAGGAACTTTCTGGTCCAGCAGGGCAGTCTCAATAACCTCATCAACGTGATCCACATAATGGAACGTGATATCTCTGCTGTATTCCTCCTTTATTTCCTCAACATCTTTTCTGTTTCTTGAGCAAAGGATGATCTCCCTTATTCCTGACCGCCTTGCGGCCAATATTTTTTCTTTGATCCCTCCAACAGGCAGCACCTTGCCGCGCAGAGTGATTTCCCCGGTCATGGCTATCTTTTCCTTGATCTTACGCTGGGTAAATACCGAGGCAAGAGAGGTGAATATGGTAATACCGGCGGAAGGTCCATCTTTGGGAACAGCGCCTGCCGGTACGTGAATATGAAGGTCATATTTCTCAAATATCCGATGGTCAATTTTCAGTTTGCTGGAATTGAATTTCAGGTAAGAAAGCGCTGCCATGGCAGATTCTTTCATGATATCACCCAGCTGACCGCTTAAGGTGAGTTTCCCACTTCCTCTGCTCAGGCTGGACTCAATGAATAATATCTCACCGCCAACCTGAGTCCAGGCAAG